>JAGAAT010000077.1 GCA_017615095.1 bacterium | reverse complement strand
CCCGTTTTTCACGACGATCAGCACGGTACCGCAGTCATCTGCGCAGCCGGCGTACTGAACGGTCTTGAGGTCGCAGGCAAAAAGCCCGAGAACTCAAAAGTCGTCCTCTCCGGAGTCGGCGCTGCGGGAGTCGCCATCTCGAAACAGCTGATCAACTGCGGCTTCAGGCGCGAAAACATATTTGCATACGACATCGACGGCGTCCTTTTCAAAGGTCGTGAGAGCAGGATATCACCGCACCACGAATTCCTCTTCCGCGACACCAGGGCTCGCACGCTTTCAGAACTTTTTGACGATGCTGACGTCTTCATCGGTGTAAGCGTCAAGGGGATCGTCAAACCCGAAATGATCAGAAAAATGGCTCACGATCCGGTAATTTTCCCGATGGCGAACCCTGACCCAGAAATCAGCTTCGAAGAGGTCGCAGCGGCACGTCCCGACGCTCTTGTCGGCACCGGAAGGACCGACTATCCGAACCAGGTGAACAACATCCTCGGTTTCCCGGCGATCTTCCGCGGAGCTCTTGACGTGAAGGCTTCGCAAATAACCGAAGGGATGAAGATGGCGGCAACCAACGCACTGATCAGGGTCGCCAAAATGCCGGTCCTGCCCGAGATCCTGAAGGCGTATGGCCTTGAAAGCCTTGAGTTCGGCAGAAAATACCTGATCCCCAAGCCGTTTGATCCAAGAGTCCTCGTTGAAGAGGCCTATTCTGTCGCAGAGGCGGCTGTCAAAGAGGGAGTGAACCGCAGAAAGATCGACCTCACGCGATACAAAGAGCAGCTCTCCGCAAAATTTCTCAAATAAAACAGCTATTTGGAATTTATTTTTCTCAGATATGCCTGATAATACTTTTCGGAGACGACTCTCTCGTCACAGCGGTTCCTGACAAGTTCAAGAGCATTTTCAGAATACTTTTTCAACCTCTTTTCATCGTTAAGAAGCTTCAGTATCTCGTCAGCCATCGCACCGATATCAAACGGTTCTATCAGCGAACCTGTCTCACCCGGGACAGCAAGCTCCGGTATCCCTCCGACGGCAAACGCACAGACCGGGACCCCGCACGAAAGAGCTTCGATTGCCGTAAGCGGCTGGTTGTCCTCCCGTGAAAGCATCACAAAAAGGTCGGCAAGGCTGTAAAAAAACGGGACTTTCTCTACCGGCACAGAACCGGCGAAATGCAGCCTGAGTCGTTGGAAGCGATCGTCGAACCGTTCATTCATCCGACCGACAAAAATAATATGCAGCTCTCCCTCCGTCCGCTCATCCAAAAGCTTCAAAAGCTCAGGAAGCATATCTCCACCCTTAATCAAATCCGAGAATTTTGCTGCTGAAAACAAAACCACCCTATCACATTCTCCGAATCCGAATTCAGCCCTCGCACTGGGAATAAATTTATATTTTTCGAATGAAATCGGATTCGATATCTCTACGACATCACACATTTTTGCATTTGAAGACTGCTCTGCGAGATCCTTGAGCCACCTAGACGGAGTGACCAGAAGCGGCTTTGCAGCCTCAAGGAACTCTCTCTTTTTACGCTGGTGATATGAAAAAAAGCGCGTGAGGCAGGGATATGCAGAGTGATCCGGGCAAATATCGCAAACATCACGCCACTTCCGGCAAGTGCCGAAACACGCGCAGTGCGCCGTAAGCAGCCATTCATCGTGCAGAGTCCAGACAATCGGAGCTAAACCGGCCAGCTTCCGCATCGTTTTGAAGTCGATATAGCCGCCGTGAAGGTTGTGGAAGTGGATCAAATCAGGTTTGAAAGCCTTGACACATTCAATGATTTTAGCCGAAGAAAATGGGATCCACAGATACTGGGCACCAAGCAGGCACATGATCCGGTTGAAACTCTTTTCGAGAAACCAGAGAGGTTTCGGACGTGTCCGGACCACATTTTTCCGTGTTGAAAACTTCTCGTCGCATAAAAACAGGACCTCTGCACCGTGATATTTCACAAGAGCATCCGCAATTCTGGTCGCCGCGATCGCAGCCCCGCCCGCGACATCCGCAGTATTGATAAAAACGACCCTCAATTTTCTGCCGTCACTTTTTCCCACGACCAGCTCCGCACCTACCGACTTTGTAATGTTTTGAAACACAAAATTTCGGGCTGAAATCTAGTAAAAAAGCAAAAAAAATACAAATTCTGCGCTTCAAACAGCATGTTAAAGCGTTAATCCTTTGCAAAATAAATTTAAGTTGCTAAAGTCACTCAGTTTTTTTTACTAACTTTTGGAGGTTGAAAATGTTAAATCTTAGGTACATCCCTTCTGTAGATCCGGAAATAGCCGATATTATTGAGCAGGAAGCTCAAAGGCAGGAAAACGGACTGGAACTTATCGCAAGCGAAAACTTCACCAGCAACGCAATTATGGAGGCTCAGGGTTCACTTCTGACCAACAAATATGCCGAAGGTTATCCGAAAAAGAGATACTACGGCGGCTGCGAAGTTGTTGACAAGGTCGAAAAACTGGCAAAAGAGCGTGCCTGCGAGCTCTTCGGAGCTGAATGCGCAAACGTTCAGCCGCACAGCGGTTCCCAGGCGAATATGGGCGTATACTTCACCGTCTGCAAGCCGGGCGACACCGTCCTCGCGATGAACCTCAACCACGGCGGTCACCTGACCCACGGCAGTCCGGTAAACTTCTCCGGAAAGCTCTACAACATCGTTCCCTACGGCGTTGCTCAGGAGACCGGAAGGATCGATTATGACGAAATGGAACGTCTCGCTGTCGAGTGCAAGCCGAGAATGATCCTTGCCGGCGCTTCGGCATATCCGAGGATCATCGACTTTGAGAGGATCCGTGCGATCTGCGACAAAGTCGGCGCGATCATGTGGGTTGACATGGCTCACATCGCCGGTCTCGTTGCTGCCGGACTGCATCCGAGTCCTGTTCCGTACGCTGATTTCGTAACATCGACGACCCACAAGACCCTCAGAGGTCCGAGAAGCGGTCTCATCCTTGCAAAGAAACAGTACGAAAAGGATCTCAACGCGGCAGTTTTCCCCGGAATGCAGGGCGGCCCGCTCATGCACATCATCGCTGCGAAGGCTATCTGCTTCAAAGAGGCTCTCGATCCGAGCTTCAAGGTCTACATGACTCAGGTCGTCAAAAACGCGGCTGCGATGGCAGACGAATTCAACAAGATGGGCTACAACCTGGTTTCAGGCGGAACCGACAACCACCTCATGCTGATCGACCTCAGGAACAAGGGCAAAACAGGCAAAATCGTCGAGAAGGTCCTCGACAAGGCACACATCACCGTCAACAAGAACATGGTCCCGTTCGATGACCAGTCACCCTTCATCACAAGCGGAATCCGCGTAGGAACGCCCTTCCTGACCACAAGAGGTCTGCACGAAGACGACGTCCGCCTTGTAGCAAGACTTATGGACAAAGTCATCATGGCGGTCAAGAGCAACGAGTATGTTCCGAAGGAAGGGATCACCGAGGCGAATATCGACAGCGCTGTCATCGCCGAGGTAAGCGCAGAAGTAAAGAAGATCTGCCAGAAGTATCCTCTCATCAGGGTCTAACCAAGGGTTTTTGAGATGAAGTGCCCATTTTGCGGCTCGCTTAACGACAAGGTCATAGACTCCCGCTCGACAAAGGACGACTGCGAAATCAGAAGAAGACGCGAATGTCTCGACTGCGGCGGGAGGTTCACGACCTACGAGCAAATCGAAGAGATCATGCCGATCATCAAGAAGAAAAACGGCGAGCGCGAACCGTTTGACCGCAACAAAATCAAAAAGGGGCTGATGATCTCCTGCCAGAAACGTCCAGTTTCGATCGAAGCGATCGACGGCATCGTCGAAAAGATCGAGAAGGAGATCCAGTCGATCGACAGGAAGGAGATCGAGAGCAGCACCATCGGCGATCTCGTTATGAAGTATCTTAAGGATGTCGATAAAGTCGCTTTTATCCGGTTTGCATCCGTCTACATGGATTTCGGCGAACCGACCGATTTTATCCGCAAGGCGAATGAACTTCACGATGAAAAAAACGACTAACCTTATTCCGCTGAGGTTTCAATGAAAATCAAGCTGATATTACTTATTGCTTTAATGATTTCAGCAACTTCATGTATAGCGCTGCGTGAAGACGTTGACGTTGCGAAATCACAGCTTCAGGCTGACATGACTGT
Source organism: bacterium (assembly GCA_017615095.1). Lineage (GTDB taxonomy): Bacteria > UBP6 > UBA1177 > UBA1177 > UBA1177 > UBA1177. Next base: position 2,056 of record JAGAAT010000077.1, on the reverse strand, counting down.
CAAGGACAAGATGCTTGAAGAGAGGATCACCAAATTGGTAGCTGAGGAAATCGCCAAAATTTCTCAGAAATTAGCCGATTTCGAAAGCTCTCAGCAGAAAGAAAAACAGGCTCAGACCAACAAGATCGACCTCTCCTTCAACACGATGGACGAGCTGCGCGAGACGATCAAGGAGCTCAACAACCGGATCGACGGCGTAGATATGACCGCCCAGAAAAATATCGCTTTTGCAGAGAGGCTGGACACGATCGACCGTCAGCTGGCGCTCTACGAAGAGCAGCTCAGGCAGATGAAGCAGGAGGTCTCGACTCAACTCGAAGATCTGAAACCTGTCGAAAACCTGACGATCTCCCCAGACGGAAAAGTCATCAAGCTTCCAGAGAACGTGGAAAAAAGCTACAAACAGCTGACCGATTTCACTCAAAGCGGAACCAGCGGAGATATCGCAAGACGCGGATGGGCGCTCTTCGCACAGAAATGGCCGAACGACCACAAGTGCGATGTCGCCTACTGGAACGCCGAGAGCTACTACCTCGAGAAAAACTACAACAAGGCAGTTGAGCTCTTCTATCCGATAGAAAAGACCTTCCCGGGCTGCGTTAAAATCGAGTCGAGTTACCTGAAAATCGCCTTTTCGCTTGTCTACACCGGCAGAGCCGAACTGGCGCAAAGCGTTGTAGAATCGATGAAAAGCCAGTTCCCCAAGAGCGCCTTCCCCGACAAGCTGAAGGAGCTTGAAAAACTGATCGACGAAAAAGTTCCGAAGAAAAAGGCGCCGGCTGCGCAGCCGTCAAAAAAACCCGCGAAACAGCCCGCTAAACAAAAAAATCCGTCAAAGAAGACCAAGTAGTTGAAATGACGTCTGACCTTTCCGACCGTTTCCGTCTTTCCCTGAGCACGCTCCTAAAAAAAATCAACGGGTTTTCAGAAGATCCCTCTGTTCTGGTCGCCTGCTCCGGCGGGATCGATTCGCTGGCTCTTCTTCTGCTGCTGGCGGAGGTCTCGGAAAGACTCGGATTGAGAATCGGTGCAAGCTACGTCAACCACAAACTCCGCGAAGAGGCTTCGGAGGAGGCAGGTTTCGTGAAAAGAGTCTGCGGAAGGCTCAAGATCCCCTTCTTTCTGAATGAATTTGACGACGCCTTTTGGAGCGGCAGCAGAAAAAACGTTGAGGAACGCGCCCGCAACAAACGCTACGAAATGCTCGTCGAGACGGCAAAAAAAGAGGGATTCACGGCGATCACGACAGCCCACCAGAGAGACGACCAGGTCGAGACGGTTTTAATGAAGATGCTGGATCGCGGCTGCGGGCTGAAGGGGCTTGGCGGGATAGCGCAGCTGCACGAGATCTCGGGGATTTTTATCATCCGACCGCTTTTGCAGTTCTCAAGGAACGAACTCGCCGCCTATATCGGAAAACGCAGATTCATAAGCGATCCGAGCAATTCGGACGAGCAGATCCGCCGCAATTTTTACCGCAAAAAAATCGTTCCGATGCTCACCGAAACACTGAAAAGCGACCAGTTCGAAGCCAATATCGCAAGGAGTGCCGCCAACGTAAGACGGGAAAAAGCTGTCCTGGAACAGTTTCTGATCCGCTTCTGGAGCGACAAGCTTTCGGGAGGGCGGATCCTGCTCAGAAAGAATCTGATCCGAGCTCACGACGCAGACTTCTGGATGACCGCCTTTTCATACCTTTTTTCATGCTCCGGCCAGATCTTCGGCAGGGAAACAGCCGCAGACAGCTACTCTCCGTCAACGAACACCCTGAAAGATATCACGAATTTCGTGGTCAATTTCGGAAAAAAGAGTGCATCGTACCGTCCGTTTTTACTTGTCAGCGACAGCGACGGCGTAAAGATAGAGTTGGATAAAACTACTTTTTAGCAGGCTCTTTCGCTTCGTAAAAAAGCTTATAACCTTTAGTAAATTCGACGAGTTGATCTTTCAGCCGCTTGTTTGCGTCACCTATGTTCACGAGCATTTTTCTGATGTCGCGCTCAGAAAGCTTTACGCTGTTGTCGGTAACGGTATTGTTAAGATCCTTCATGAGATT
>JAGAAT010000076.1 GCA_017615095.1 bacterium | reverse complement strand
GCCGAATCCTGAGTTCGACATAACCAGCGTTACGGTGTTTTTGCTGCTGGAATCCTTTACCCACTTTACGATGTCATCGACATTCGGGAGATAGAGAGCCTTGCCGGGGCAGCCGGAGTTTATCGTATCGACGACGCGCTGCGGAACGAACTGCCTCTCAGGCGGGAATTTTTCAGCTTTGGGCGGGAAGCCGAGCACGAAGCGGTGTGCCGCCTTGAAAATTTCGGTGTACTGTGACTCAAAGACATTCTGCCCGTTCGAGTTCGTCGCAGGATCGAAGACGACGTTGATCTTTTTGTCCGGGAAGAACTCAAGGAATGATTCAAGGGTCAGCTTTGCCGCCGTCGGATGGTGGGCAAAATCGCTGTAGATCAGCCCGCCGTTGATCGAGCCGAGATACTCCTGACGGCGCTTGATCCCCTCGAAGCTCCCGAAAACCGATTTGAGCTCTGGATCGTTCAGATCGAAGCCCTCGCACTTCAGAAATGCGACGAGCGCCCCAAGATTCATAAGGTTCTGCCTTCCGAAAAGAGGTGTCGTAAAGAGGTACTCAGAGCCGTCTGCAAACCTTGCCGAGAACTGCATCAAGTTGTTGATATTCTTCTCAAATTTCAAGAAGAGATCTGCTGATCCGTCGGTGATCGAATAGGTAAAAAGCTTCTCCGGCGGGATAAATCCGCGCAGCTTCAGGTTATAGTCGAAATCGAGTGAAAGGATCACTCTTTTCTTAGTTATCCCGACGAGTTTTTTGAAGTTATCGAAAATCGAGTCAACCGAATCATAAATGTCGGCATGGTCGAATTCTATTGAGGTAACGACTGTTGTTTCGGGAAGATAATGCAGGAATTTCGGACCTTTGTCGAAAAACGCAGTATCGTATTCATCGCCCTCGATAACGTAGTATCCGCTACCCTCGAAGTATGCCGAATTCGAGCCGGAGAACTCTGGGATCCCGCCGATCATGTATGAAGGCTTCCTGCCGAGTTTTGTCAGAAGTTCGCTGAAAACCGTCGTTGTCGTCGTCTTCCCGTGCGTGCCGGAAATCACGACAGACGACTTTCCGCCAAGAAGAAACTCCTCCATAAACGAAGGCATCGAATAGTACGGGATCCTGCCCTCCGTGATGATCTTCGCCTCTTCCGACTTCCCGTTAAGCGCGTTGCCGACAACTATCAAATCCGGCTTTTCGCTATCCAGAAGTTCTTGAAACCGTTCCATTTTATAGCACGGTATATGTTCCTCCTCCAGTTTCGTACTGACCGGCGGATAGTATTCAAGATCGACGCCGATGACATCCGCACCCGCATTTTTGCATGTTATCGCCAGAGAGCTGACGCCCGTGCCGCAGATCCTCGCAAAAAGAATTTTCTTACCCTTCAAATTCATAGCCGCACCTCGGAATTACTGATCGTTTTCTTCATTAAGCCTATCAAAAATAAATCTTTTGACTCTCAAAATATCCTCGCTGTCGAAGGCGTTGTAGTAGAAGCCCCGTCCGGTCGGATGCTTTATCCGAACTCTGTCCTTTTTCGAAAAAAGCGTAACTATATTCTCTTTTTTGGAGCCGTTTTCAACCAAAAGCGACTCGACGAACCCTTTTCGCCTCTCCCACCCCTTTTCAGCCGGATCCACAACATTCAAAATAAGCTCGGAATCGGAAATTTCGGAAAAAGTCGGGTTGAATGTGTCGATCACATCCTCCGACATTTCTGAGATGAATCCGACCGTATCAAGCAGGAAAACCGGCATCCCGAAGAGGTTGAGCTTTCTTATTTTCGGGTCGATCGAGCTGAAGAACCTGTCGCTTTCGGCAGTCGCCTGCTCGTTCAGCAAGGCATTGAAAAGAGTGGACTTTCCGGCATTAGTGTAACCGACGATAGCAACTGTCTTGATGTTGCTTTTCTTCCTGAATTTGCGCTGGAACTCCTGCCTGGAGAACTCCTTTTCAAGCCCCTCCCTCACGCTCTTTTCGCGTTTTTTAAGGATCCTCTTGCGCTCCTCCTCCTTCGTTTCGCCGGGTCCTTTGAGACCGATACCGCCCTTGATCCTGCTGAGTCCGGTGATCTTCTGACGGAAACTGCTCTTCTCCTTCGCAACGACTATGCTCTCGATCTTGAGCTTGCCGCTGCTGCCGTTCGCCCGAGAATCGAAAATCGAGATTATCATGTCGTCACGGGATAAAACCGTAACATTTTCAAGAGAATGTTCCAGTTTTGAAATAAAGGCAGGCGCCGCCGGAAAAAAGAGTATGATGCTCTTCGCGCTCACCATCCTTTGGTTCAGGATCGAAGTTATCCCGTTTATCCCGTGTTTTACGGACTGCCCGGAAATCAGGAAAGATTCAGAAACCGGAAAGCCCGCATCCTCGGCAAGTTTGATGTTTTCGGCGATCTCGGCAGACGGCGTATCTGTCAGAAAAAAGGCAACGGCAGAATCGTCCGTTTTCCGAGGTTCCGGCTCCCTGAAGAGAAAAAACGGCGATGTCATCTCCTCTATTTTCGAGCCCGATTTATAAAAATATCTGATCGTTTCTGGAAGTTTTTCGTCATCGTGACGGATTATCGCAAGCCTCTTCAAAAGCATTCCGTCAAAAAAAGGCTTTATATCGCCCATATCGACGTCATTTTTCGAGGCTATTATCAGAAAATCGAATGAATTAGAGGGTTTAAGTGTCTCAAGATAGTCGAAAAGCCCCCAGTTGGAAGCAAATACGACGCTCCGTTCAAGCTCAAAACCGTTGAGCGCGATCAGTTTGACGGCGGATATAGGTCTCTCCCTGATTATCCGCAGAATCAGATCCCTGTCGAAAATCAATAGTAGATCCTGAAATCCGAAAATTGTTTTTCTGCCGCCTCTTCCTGAGCCGCGAGGTAGGCGTCTATTTCGTCGGCATCGGCGAATTTTCTAAACATTTCAATAAGTTTTCTATCACCCAGAAGCAGATCTACCGCAGGGATCGAATCTATGAACTCGTAAGGCTTGTCTCTGAAAAATCCTTCATCGCCCAAGACCTTCCTGAAGTACTGAAGGATCGCGATGAATGCCCTGAGCGGTTTTACCGAACGACGGTCCGTCACCGCGACGTAGACCCCTCCGCAGCGCTCTCCTGAATGTTTCTGGAACATCGGTCTGAACTCCATCGGAATGAAGCTTATGCCGGGGAGCTCAAGTTCGTCCAGCCCGCACTTCGTCCGCATCGGATCGACCCCCGGAACACCGACAAGATTGAACGGCATCGTCGTCCCGCGTCCTTCGGAAAGCGTCGTACCCTCGACCAGACAACCGCCTGGATAGAGAACCGCCGCATCGACAGTCGGCATGTTCGGTGAAGTCGGTACCCACGGATAGTCGTACTCGTCGTAAAAAAGCGAACGCTTGAGTCCCAGAACCTTGTAAATTTCGATCGGAAAATTGAAATCTTTCAGACGGTAGTAGTAGCACGCGATCTCCGCGGATGTCAGTCCGTGCCGGTGCAGGAGCGGGATATAGCCGACAAAACTCCGGTAGTTTTCTGTGTCGAGCATCGCCCCCTCGATCCCGCCGCCGATAGGATTGACCCGGTCCAGGATTATCAGCCTACGCTGCTTTTTCTGAAGCGCGTCCATAAAAAACGCAAGGGTCGCAAGATATGTGTAGTAACGCGATCCGATATCCTGAATGTCGTAGATCACGATGTCGAAAAGGTCGAAAAGAGCCGGATCCGGTCTGAGTGAAGCTTCAGACGAACCGTAAAGCGAATATACAGGCAAGCCGTGTATTTCATTGTGCTTTTCTACACTCTCCATATCCTGCGCGACAGGGAAGAAGCCGTGCTCCGGGCTGAATACGCAGGTAACATTTATGCCGGCGTCAACCGCCTTTTTCACAAGCGGGATCCCCTCTCTGTCGATCGCCGTATAGTTTGTCAGGAGCGCGACCCTTTCGCCGGCAAGAGTCGAAAAATCAAAACGGTCGATACCCTGAAGCAGGCTCTTTTTCATTATTTTCCGCTCTCCCCCTCTTCAACTTTTTCAGCCGCAGCAGTGCTCTCTGCCTCGTTTTCGGCAAGTTCCGCCGAGACAAAGCTCAGATCGATTTTCCGTGTCTTCAGCGTGCCGATTACGACATACAAGACAGCTATCCCGTAGAGCAGCCACGGAAGCTGATGCATGAAGACAAGCAGGACACAGAAGAGAAGAACAGCTATACCGAAATACTTTTTAGGACGGCTCTTGTTTGAAAAATTGATTTTCGGGTACTTGAACGGTACCAGCAGCAGACAGGAGTGGGCAAGCAGCATCCCGGCGATCAGATCCTCAGAAAGCAGAAACGGAAATTCGCCGTGTTCTATCGAGAAAATCATGAAAAGCGCGATCATACCGCCCGACATCGTTGTCGTCAGACCGCGGAAGTAGACCTTGTCGTCCGCCATCGACGAGTTGTACTTTGCAAGACGGACTGCGCAGAAAATTATGTATATCGCCGCAGTGACAGTCAGATAGAAAATTTTGTCCAGATTGTCTGCGTATGCGTGGTTGAAATAGGAGAAGACCAGGATCGCCGGTGCGCACCCGAACGATATGAAATCAGAAAGCGAATCGAACTCCTCTCCGAACGAGGTCGAAGCGTTCAAAAAACGCGCAGCACTGCCGTCGAGCTTATCCATGACGGTGCACATCAGTATCCACCATCCGGCATTTGCGTATTCGCCTTTGATCGAATAAAAAATCGAAATCAGACCGACCAGCATACTCAGACCGGTGAAAAAATTGGGAATAAAAATCTTCGTGTTCTCTTTTAGCATCCACTCCTCCAGAAAATAAACAGTGAAAAATATGCGGAGCCCGCAAAAATGTCAATTTAGAGCAGCTCCGAAAGACCATAATTTGAAAAAATTTCCACATTAATTAAAAAGCCACGTTGGTTTGCTGGAGGATTATGAAAAAAAAGTGCTACATTCTGGATTTTGACGGAACAGTCACCGCTCTCGACACTCTTGTCGTCGCGTTCGACAGGTACTGCATCATTGACTGGCGCGAACTGGAAAACGAAATGCGTGCCGGAAACAGAGAGCGTCACCAGACTTTAGTCGATGAAGTTGAGTCGATGAAGGCTGAAAAAGATGAACTTTTTGATTTTATCAGAGGAAATGTTCCTGTCAGAAAAGGTTTCTTCGAATTTGTAAAAAAAGTCCGCGAAAACGGTGATGAGATCGTGATTTTAAGCGGCGGTTTCAGATGTTTTGCCGAACTTTTCATGGGAGATGCCGAAGTCGAGGCTTATATCAACGATATCAAATACCTGGGAGATAAAAACTGGGAGCTCATCCCGTGCCGGAACGCACTGCCTCCCCTATGCAGCAAAAACTGCTCGAACTGCAAGCGTGCAGTCGTCGAAAAGTACAAAAACGAAGGCTTTGAAACTATCTATTTCGGTGACGGCGAGACCGATTTCTGCGGTTCAAGATACGCCGATAAAATCTATGCGACCGACGAACTCGCCGAAAAACTCGCTTCCGAAAACGTAAAATTCACCTATTTCAAAGACTACACCGGTATTTTGTGATCTTTGGCGATATGTCGGAAAATCGGCATTTCAGGCAAAAAATTCACGATCCCGTTCTATATGCTGCTGTTTGCGGAGTAAGCAGACTTGTTTATAAAATTCTCAGTACAGAAAACTTCTTAATTTTTATATTTTTCGATCACGCACTCGTGAACTTTGGTGTTTTTGTCGTAGTTGACTCCAACCAGAAGAAGATTGTCCAGATAATTCTCGAAAACTTTCGGATAATTTTTTTCTTTTATCTGCTTGATCGCGCTTTCAGCATCTTTGTCGTATTTGAGTTCTACGACCATTGCCGGATCTTTTTTGTCGATCGGAATAAAACCGATGTCGGCAAAACCGCGTCCGGTCGGGAGTTCCTTTATTACCGTATATTTTGATGTCGCAGTGTAATACGCCAGAATCATTGCTGTTTTAAGCGACGATTCGTCGTTGTAGTCAAGCGGGTCGGCAACTGTCTGATGAGCGTTGTCCAAAGCTGCGGCAACTCTTTCGG
>JAGAAT010000075.1 GCA_017615095.1 bacterium | reverse complement strand
GATGAAGTTGCCCATAAGAGCGCCGGAGTAGAACTCCTTTTGGTATGCGTGGTCGTTCCCTTTGGTAAATTCATCGAGTTGTTTGAGAGTCTCGCTTTGCAGCAGAAAGGTCCTCACAACGTGGTGGTAGAGCGGGAAGTCGAACTGTCCGTCGAGCTTCCTTTCGCCGAGATAGCTGCCGATCTCCTCTTTGCCGCGGTCGTCCGTGAATGTTTCGCCGATCATGTAGAAAAGTATCCCAGTCGTCGTGACGCGACGCTGTATCGCAGCCTTCAGCGTGGTCGTGAAGTCGATTTCCATCAGCCTTACCGCATCGATCCTCAGTCCGTCGATGTCGAACCTCTGGATCATCCATATGACGTGGTCGATAACGCTTCGCATCGCATCGTTGTTCCGGTAGTCGATGTCGGCAAGATAGTCGGTGAACCAGCAGTCGACAGGTCTCTCCCAGCCGCAGGAGTAGCCTCCGCTGCTGTTTGCGGGGTATCCCGGCTCGGCCATGTTGAACCAGCCGCTGTTTTTATAGGTCTTCCAGAGGTACGAGTCGGTGTGGACGTGGTTCGGAACGAAATCCAGCATCACGCGGATCCCCTTTTCGTGAGCCTTTGCGACGAGCTCGTGAAGTTCCGCCTCCGAGCCGAAGTGACGCTCGACCGGTGACTCCAGACCGGGGATCCTGAGATCGTCTGTCCAGCCTGTGGCGATCGGCCAGTAGGAGTGGTAGGGTGCGTAATAGCGCGGGTCGCCGCCCATCCCCTTGCCTGGATTTTCGGTGTTCGCGACGGGAGAGCTGATCCAGAGTACGTTTACCCCGAGCTCCGAAAAGTAGCCGTCGCCGATCTTTTCGATGATCCCGCGGAAGTCGCCGCCCTGCCAGTTCGCCTTTTCGTCGATGTCCGGCAGAGGATCGTCGTTCGATGTGTCGCCGTTTTTGAAGCGGTCCGTCATTATCTGGTAGAGCTGCGCAGTGTGCCAGTCGAAGGGCTCGTCTTCGACCCAGACGGGCACGGAAAGTATCTCGGCAGCATAGCCGGCGGTATCGAAAATTTTGAAAAACCAGGTGTATTTCCCGACAGCAGGAGCCTCATGGGCGAATGAGATGAGCCCCGTTTTCGGGTCGTATTCGAACTCCGCCTTTTCGTTGTTCAGCAGTATTTCCGACCTCTTGAAGTCCGGTTCCGAGCCGGTGACTCCCGGCGTGTAGGCGATTTTGAAGGAGATATTCCCTTCTGAAACAGAGACCCTCCCGTTCAGGCGGATAGAGGGGTAGCGGCAGTCTGTGACAACGAGCCTGCTGTAGCGGATGCCCTTGTCGAACATCGTGAGCGGGTTTTCCGGATCGTTGTAAAAGTCCTGCTCTGATCCGGAATAGAATTCGTACGGGTAATCGCCGGGATCAAGCGGCAGCTCGATACTCCATACGCCGTTTTCGTAGTGCATCGGGACCTTTTTCCAGGCACTGAAGCTCCCCCTGATGAAAAGATCCTCTTCCGCCCTGCCGTGCACCGATACGGTCGTCGGTTCGCAGATGTATTTTGCGCCTCCGCCGTCTCCGCACGAACTCAGGAAAAGTGCGGAAAAAATGAGCGTAAAGACGCTACAGAGTCGAAAGGTATATGTGGAAAGTCCAGACATTTTCGCCCTCCCTCGGTTTTAAATTGAAGCCTACCTGCGCAGTTATCGAGCCTATCGGCGAGGCGTACATCAGACCTCCGCCCGAAGCGTAGCGGAAGATCTCGCCGTCTCCGACATGGCTGACCTCTTCCCAAAGGTTGCCGAAGTCGAAAAATCCGACAATGTAGAGGTCGCTTATCACTCTGAAGCGCAGCTCGTTGCGCATAAACATGTAGAATTTGCCCTCCGGCGCCTCCTCCTTCTGGTCGTTCGGTGCCAGTTCGTCGGTGAAGAAGCCGCGGATGGTCGTGTTGCCGCCGAGTTTCAGCACGTCGTCGGATGAAAGTTTTCCCGAGTGCGGTACAAGGATCGCAGACTGGATGTATGCGTGGTAGATTATCCTGTTCAGCGGTTCCCTGTCGCCTGCGAAGTTGACACGGTAGGTCAGCGGGATGTAGACCGCGATGTTTCCTTCGAACTGCGAAAATCTGTTTTTGTCACCGTAAACCGACGATTTGTTGACGTAGCGCAGCGCCAGTTTCCAACCCTTTGTCGGGAAGAAAGGCGAGTTCCGGAAATCCAGATAACCTCTGATCTCCGGCGAAACGACGAGCCTGTTCAGCTTTTCGTAGCTGACTTCGCCGCTCTCCGCGATGTCGTAGTCCTTCTCGTGCTGATACGCAACCTCGAGACCTGTCGAGACGAAATAGTTTTCGTTGAAGCGCCTGAAAAACGACAGGTAGAGACCGTTTTTGTCGATCATGTACGGCAGACCGACGTTGCTTTTTATGTAGTGCATGTGGAAAGCGTCGATCTGGAACGAAAGCGGCAGTCTGGGGATGAAGAGGTCCGGTATCAGGAAGGAGAGGTTGACCTTCCTTTCGAGGTGCTGAGCCTTAGTGAAGTCCCTGCTGTAGTGCTTCCTGAACTTGCTGTTGAACATGAAGAACTCGATCTTCCGCGAAAGCTTGAGGCTGAGTCTGGATGAGATGCTCGAGCCGATCATGTTGTTCCACTCGAAGACTCCGGTCAGGCGTCCGCCGTCGTCTGTGCTGACGCCGATACCCGGCGAGACCCTGAACCTGTCCGCCTCGCTCACGAAGACGACGATGTCCTTTTCAGGATTCGGTGTCTCGGGGTCGATGAAGTTGATGTCGACCATCTGGAAAACGCCCGTCTGAAGCAGGTTCCGGCGGCTGTAGGTGAGTGAGTCGCCCTCCAGGATGTCGTTCGGGTCGATCCTCAGGATGTGCCTGACCACCCAGGATGATGTCAGGTAGTTCCCGGATAGGACGACCTCTGTGACCTTGACCCTGAAGAGGTATTCCGCCCTGAACTCGACATGGACGCTGCTGCCGTTGAACTCTGTTTCGTAGGTCACGAAGTTGAAGATGTAGCCCTTGTCGGTCAGAAAATCGGAGATCCTCTTTTTGTAGGCATTGACGATATCTTCGTTGAAGGGGAGTGCCTTCGGGAGTTTTATCTTTTTTTTGATGCTTTTGTCGTATTCAGGATTTCCCGTGACCGCGGTTATTTCGGTCAGCATGTACTGGGTGTTTTCAACGACCTGCATAGTGAGTTCTAGCTCTCCGCCCGGCGTTTCCGTGATCTTCGCCTCAGAGATCTCGCACTCCGTGTAGCCCTGATTGTGATAGACCTTTTCGACGATATCGCGGATATCCTCGAGGTATGTCCTCGGGATCCCGGTCGGCGAATCCGGGCGTTCGACCTTGTCGGTCATGCTGTCTTTCGTTACGTCCGCCTTGCTGCCGTCGGCATCGGAAAACCCTCCTCCGGTGTGGGTACGGCTGATCTTGGTCTGCGGAAAATCCTCCTCGTCGATCTTTTTGTCAATAAAGTCTGTGAGCCGCTTGACGACGATCTTGCGGTTCTCCTCCGAAGCCCCCTCCAGAACGATGTTGTTGATGAAGCGGCGGCGGTTCTCCTTGATATCGATCACGATCGTTCTACGCGTGACTCTTTCAGGAACGGACTTTTCTTCGATCCTTATGTCAATCTCGGCGTCGTGAAAGGCGTATGCGTTGTAAAAATCGCTGATCTTCCGCTTGACCGATTTGAGATTGTTCTGGTAATTAGTGAATGATTCCACGATCTTGCGTATCGTTATCGGCGCAAAGTAATATACGCCGCGGATCTCTGTCCGGTACCAGCTCCCCTTTTGGATGTTGAGCTGGATGATCCCGTTCCTGAGCTTTGTAGGGGCGACCGAGACGTCAAGAAAGCCCTTTTCCTTGTAGTAATCTGATACGAAAACCGCGACCTCGTTGACGTTTTTGTCGGTGTACGGTTCGTTCCTGAACTTGGTTTCGAGCTCGTAGGCGAGCCTTCGTTTCTCTGATTTGTAGAGCTTCCCGACCATGTCGAAGCCTCTGATTTTCGACTGCGGACCCTCGGTGATATTTATCGTCAGGATGATTTCTGAGGCGCTTATTTTTTCGCCGGCGATGTTCACGAGGACTCTGAAAAAGCCGTTCTGCCGGTAAAAGTAGATGATTTCGTCTCTGATCTTTAACAGGTTGTCTTCAAAGTAGAGACCGTACTTTTCGATCCCGGCAGCGAGTTTGATCTCCCTTTTGGTGAACTTCGAGTTGCCGGAGATCCTGGTATCTACGATTATGAGCTGAGGAGCCGCCTCGATCCTTACCGCGACCTCGGAGCCGCCTCTTTTTTCCGAATAGACTGCGACCTGCTGGAACTTTCTCGTTGCGTAGAGAAGCTTTACTGTCCTTCTGATTTTTTTGATTGAAAGCGGTTCGCCTTTTTTGATTTTGATGAGGCTCGAAAACTCCGATTCCGGAAGAGGGCTCTCCCAGATGATCTCCGATACCGTCTCCTCCGCAAAAATGTCGGCGAAGGCAAAAAACAGTAATAAAATCAGTAGGACCTTAGCTCTTCTCAACTTCCGGACCAGTCATTTAAAGAGTGATTTTTCTCTTTTCAGGATCTTCGTTCTGTCTGAAAAAGAGGAACGTGTGGCCTATCGAGCCGCAGCATTCGCACTTCAGACGGCTGACGATTTCGTCGGCGATCTCCTTTTTCTCATCGATATAGTCGATGAATTTGATTTTTATCAGCTCGTGGGCGTTCAGTTCGCCGTCGATTTGAGCCAGGACCGTATCTGTGAGCCCGTTTTTTCCTATCAGGACTGTCGGGTTCAGCGCGTGCCCGAGTCCTCTCAAATACTTTCTCTCTTTTCCTGTAAGTGTCATAAATTTCTCTCTTTTTTCAGGTTTATAAAATCTTTTGTCGCCATGAACCTTTCAAGGATCACCGCTGCCGCCGCCGAATCGATGGCACCCGATTTCTTTATCTTTTCGTAGCTTTTGCCGTGTGCCTTTTTTATCCCGACAGCTTCGTTCGACGACTGGAATTCATCTGTCCGGAAGAAGGGCACGCCGGGGAAAAGCTCCTTCAAGCGGCGCTCGAAGCCTCTAACGACCGGCGTGAAGCTGCCTTCGCTGCCGTCGGCGCGGAGTGGGTATCCGAGTGTTATTGCCGCAACATCGAAATCGAGCATTTCCCGAAGCCTGCGGAGGTCGTCTGTTATAGAGTCCTTTCTCATTAAAGTGCCTAAAACTACAGGGAAATTCCACGTCGGATCGGTAACGGCTATCCCGACGTATTTCATCCCCACATCAAGTGCGACGACTCTTTCGACCATCTACTTTTTCGTTATCTCCTCAAGCTGTTCCAGAACAGTCTCTTTGATAATGGCTTTTGCGTTTTTGTCGAGCCATTCGAAAACATACCTCTTTATCGTCTCGTCATCTCCTGACGGTGCTGCGGGCTTTGGCTCTTCGGGCTGCGCCGGTTTGTGCAGGTTGTGTATCTCTTTGAACAACTCTGCTCCGTTGTCGTCAGAGTCCTTCTCTTCCAGATTGTCGTTGAGAAGCGGTGAGTTTTCGATCATATCCTCTTCCGGCATCTCTTTCGACTCCTTCTTTGCCGTTTTTTTGATGTTAAGTGAGTCGAGGAGCGACTTTATCGAAGGACCGTTCTCGCTCTCGTCGTCCTCTGACGGCGGTGCTGCAAAGTCGTCCGCTTCCTGAGTCGCCGTGAAACTTCCTGTGCTGCCGCCGAAGAGTTCCGAATCATCGCTCTCTGCCTGTGCCGACGGCTCGATGTGCTGCCTCAGAGTGAACTCGAGCGGCTCGTCATTGTTGTCGTTGACCAGCGATGTGGGCTCGATATCCTGCATCATCGGTATATCTTCCGGCTGAGGTTTGCCTTCGCCTGGAGCCGACGGTTCGATGTGCGGAGTCAGCGTGAACTCCTCGAGTTTGTCATCTTCGCCGAGATCAATAACTGCCTCGTCGCCTGAATCGGTATCCTCGAGTTCCGCAAACTGTTCAAGGACAAGCTCCTCCTCTTCCTCGCTGCTCTCTTCATCCGGCGGGACAAGCTTGTTGAATGCGGCTAACAGCTCGTCCTTGTTGAAGTTGCGCCTGATCGTCTCGACTCCGTCGATCTTGTCGTTTGAAGAGAGGATCAGCGGTGTCCCGATCGAAGCGATCATCTTGACGATACCGTCCGGCAGGAGATCCGCCTCGGCGACGATAAGGTCGAAGCGCTCCTCCTGAAGCTTTTCGAGGAAGGAGTTCATCGTGTCCTTGAAGAGGATTCTCCAGCTCGAATCCTGAAGATAGAGCAGATAACGTTCGTTCAAAACCGCGTTGGTCTCAAAAATCAAAGCCTTTTTTTCGGACATTTCTAATCTCCTGTTATGGTTGTTAAATAATCCTTTATTGCCTGCATATCGCCCGGAAGCGGCGATGAAAATGCGTAGTCGCGGCCGGAAAGCGTGAATCCGAGAAGTCCTGCATGGAGCAGCTGCCTGCCGGAATCAGTCAGCAGCTTGTTCAGCTTCGGATCGACAGCCTTGCGGAGCCCGCCGTAGAGCTCGTCGTTTACTATCGGGTGTCCGAGGGCGCTCATGTGCATCCTGATCTGGTGTGTCCGCCCCGTTTCGAGGGTGATTTTCAGCTCCGAAACCGACGGGAATTCGTTTATGACCTCATAGTGCGTCACTGCTCTTCTGCCGTTTTCGACATTCGGCGAAAATTTGAGCCGGTTTTTCGGGTTGCGCCCGTGCAGAGTCTCGATCGTGCCACGCTCCTCCTTCATCCTGCCCCAGACGAAGCAGGTGTATTCGCGCCTGATGTCGTGCCGCGAAAACTTCTCCGACAGTGCCTCCATCGTCTTTTCGTTCTTCGCGACGACCAGGATCCCTGAGGTGTCCTTGTCGATCCGGTGAACAAGTCCGGCTCTGGGTTGTTTCGCGGCTTCACTGCCGTCTGAAAGCGAGGCGAGATGAAAGACGATCCCGTTCAGAAGAGTCGATGAAGGGTGCCCTGCTCCCGGGTGTACGAGCATACCCGCCGGTTTGTTGACGATCAGAAAGTCACTATTTTCAAAGAGTATCTCGAGCGGGATATCCTGAGGTTCCGCCGAAAGCTCCTCGTCCGGTTCAAGTTCGAGCTCGATAGTCGAACCCTTTTTCAGGCGGTTGAAGCTGGCTTTCGTGATGATCTTCCCGTTTATCATCAGGTTTTCGTTTTTGATGCACTTCTGTACCGAAGAGCGCGAAATGCCGAGCAGCGCGGCAAGGCAGCTGTCGATCCGGCAGTCCGTATCTTCGAGCAGTGAGAAGGAAGTGCTCTCGGAAAAAATATGTGAATTCAGTTCATCAGCCATAAAAATCACCTCAACCAAAGGCTGATTTTACGGTTTTCGGAAAATTTTGCGAAAAAACAGAGGGTTAAAGCGGTGAAAAGTGTCAGGAAAAAGTTATTTTACGACATTTTCTATGATTTTTACGGTCACAGCCGATGCCAGAGCGATGTTTTCGAGCGCGACCCACTCCTTCTGCGAGTGGAAATTCACGCCGCCGGCAAAGATGTTCGGGCAGGGAAGACCCATGAACGAAAGTCTTGCGCCGTCGGTGCCGCCGCGGATCGGCTCTACCTCCGGTTTCGCGCCAAGCTCTTCGATAGCCTTTTCAACGTAGGTGTAGACCTCCATGTGATCCTTCATTATCTCGTACATGTTGAGGTAGCTCTCCTTGAATACGGGCGTGACCTGGAGGCGCGGCTCCTCGGATTTGAGCAGTTCGATGATGTTGAGGATGATGTTCTCCTCGCGGGTGATGTCTTCAGGAACGAAGCTTCTCAGGATCATCGAAACCTTAGCCTCTTCAAGGTTGCCTTCGATCCCTACCGGGTGGATGAAAGGCTCTCTGCCGCAGGTCCTCTCGGGCGACATCGTCTTCGGAAGGAGATCTACGAATTTGCCGGCGTATCTGATCGCGTTGACCATTTTATCTTTTGCATATCCGGGGTGGATCGAAATGCCCTTGAAAGTGACTTTCGCTGAAAAAGCGTTGAAATTTTCGTAATTTACTTCATACGGGAACCCGCCGTCCAGAGTGTATGCGAAATCGGCATCGACCTTCTCGAGGTTGATCCTGTCGACACCGCAGCCGATCTCTTCGTCGGGCGTGAAGCAGATCCTGATTTCCGGTCTCTTGATTTCGGGGTGCTTGAGAAGGTATTCAGCCATCGACATGATCGCAGCGACGCCTGCCTTGTCGTCAGCGCCCAGAAGGGTCGTTCCGTCGGAGGTGATGATCGTGTCTCCGATGCACTGCTTGAGCTCAGTCGAATCCTCAGGATCGATAACAATCCCTGCGTTGAGCTTGATTGCCGAACCGTCGTAATTCTCGTGGAGGACCGGCTTGACGCCTTCGCCGGCACAGTCAAGAGCGACATCCATGTGAGCGATGAAGGCTACTCTCTTCTTGTTGCCGCAGTTCGAAGGCAGCTTTGCATAGACATAGCCGTTTTCGTCCATTTCGGCGTCGGTGATGCCAAGAGACTTGAGTTCATCAACAAGCTTCGCTCCGAGGACCTTCTCCTTCAGTGATGACGGAAATGTGTCGCTTCCCTCTACCGACTGGGTATCGACCTGAACGTAGTCGAGAAAGCGCTTTTTAAGGTTTGTTTCTTTCAAAATTGTTGCTGTAAGCTGATCTCTTTTCATTGTCTCCTCCAAAGATTGTTAAAAAAACGTAGGATTATATTCACTCTTTTATTTTTTGCATGTTTATTCGGAACTCCTATAATTCTGCGTTTTTTTCAGTAGTTGAAGGTTCGTGAAATGAATATTCTGTCAACTTTTTAGGAAGGGAGAAAATGAAGAAATTTTTGGTTGTTTTTGCTGTTCTTGCAGCAATGATTTTGATGGTTGGCTGCGGCGGCGGTTCGACGACCGGCGACAACACTGACACCGGCACCCCCGAGACCGATGAAGATTCTGCTGATTCTGGATCCAGCGATTCAGGAACTACGGAACCTACCGATACCGGTGAGCCGGACACAGCTCCGGTACCGGATCAGGATGCTGATTCAGGCGACTCCGGCGTCATCGAGCAGATGGAGGAAGGTATTTATCTTGGCATCATCGGGTTCAACGATGATTTGACCAAAAAGCCGATCAAGCGTCTGACCGATACCAACAAGGATGAATTCAAGAGTTTCATAAGCTCTCTTACGCAGTTGAATTTGACGGCGCTTTACTGGGCTGACTACAGCGCACTTGAGATGATGGAGAACTTCACGATTTCTCCTGATCTTCAGCTGAAGAAAGTGGCACTTGTCACATTCACGGACGGTCTTGACAATCAGTCGCTTTCCTCAGACGATTTCAATCCCGGTCCGTACGACAGTCATGCCGACTATCTCGATGCCATCCACAGCATGATCATGGACGAAGACGGGATACACGGACAGCCGGTTACTGCTTATTCGATCGGTCTGAAAGGTGAGGACGTCACCGATGAAGCCAAATTTGAAAACACGCTGGAAATGCTGGCAACAGAGGAAAGCGGAGATGAAAAATTCGTTTTTCAGGTTAGCGATATGAGTGAGGTCGGTCAGCTTTTTGCAGAGATCGCTGCAAGCCTTTACTCGGTTTCGACCACGATCAATGTTGGAGTTTACATTCCCGGCGGCTACGACAACGGTCAGGTTATCCGCTACACGTTCGACAATGTAGCGGCTGCAGCTGATTCAAATCTCTACATCGAGGCGACCTATCACCGCTCTGGCAACAGCAGAACACTTGAGAATATAAAATATGAAGGTTTTATCCCTGGAGCACCGACGATTTCGTCTTCTGCAACCGGTCCGCACAATGAGCTTTACTTCCAGTTCAACGATCTGAAATACTCGAACGGAGATCCGGTTTCGCAGAGTGAAATCATAAGCAAAAGCCGTTTGTGGAAGCAGACAAGCAGCGGAGCATGGGACGGCGAGACAGAAATGAACATGGCGGAACTTCCTCCGATCATAGACGAAGACAAGAGCAGCGCCCTGATCATGCTTGTCCT
>JAGAAT010000074.1 GCA_017615095.1 bacterium | reverse complement strand
TGCGCATAGGAGAACGAAATGTTGAAGGAACTCTTGTCGCCGCGGGTGTTGATCTGACCTCTGTTGACCTCGTCGATCAGAGGATCAGCATCGAGCATGTCCGCGAATTTATTGATATCTTCAAGTGTATTACTTGTTCCGACGACACGGATCTTCCCCTCCTCCTTTATCGAAAGCTCAGCCACCTCGATAGTGCTGTTTTCAAAGGTGAAATAGGGGAATATCTGTTCCATGATATAGAGTGCGCTGTACGGGTAGACAGCCTTCTTGTCGGCTGAAAGCGTCTCGCCGCGGATCGTCTTGTCCATCATGGAGAGCGCCTGTCTCACCGACGGCACCTCCTTGCCGAGGATCTCCTTCATCAAAGTTTTCGTCCTCGTCTCGCCGGCCGCTATCCGCTCGTCGAGATAGCCCATGCGCATCGACATCCCGGCGACAAGCATCAGGAGCGCCGCCAGATAGAGCGCGAATGCGATTATGATCCTCTTTTTCAGGAAGGTGAAACCGCCCTTGTAGGCGAAATCGCCGACCGCGAAGTTGATACCGCTGTCGTTATCTACGAACTCCGGTACGAGCGCCAGCTGCGATTCGACATTGAAAACCTTGAAGGGTTCGTCGGAAAAGGCTGAAGAGTCAAGCTCCGCGATGATCTTGTCCGTCCCCTTCGGCATGACGTCGTTGATGAAGATCCCTGTCGTTCCCGTGCCGGTGATGAAGGGCTCGAAGTATGCAATAGTCTTTTCGAAAAAGTCGATGATGCTCTTGCGTATCCTGAGTTCGATATCGGAAAGCTCCGACTGCTCGCTGAGGTCGGCAGCGATGCTCAGCCACGATTCGAGCTCACTTTCGGGATCCTCTCCCTCCAGGAACGAAAGCATATCGTTTTTCAGCTCGTTGAGACCGCCGTTCTGGATGATCTGACCGTCAGGCATGACAAGCAGAGAATAGTCGGCGCCGATAAATATCGCACGCTGAAGATTCTCCTGAGCCTTGAAGAGCAGGACCTCCTCGGGAACGATGCTGCGGACCTTCTCGCGGGAGGCGTCGTCGAACTTTTTGAGAAGGGTCCTGACGTCGCTCTTCGCAATGCAGTAGGCGTTCATCTCCTGGCTCCCCTTCTGGAAGTTCTTCACCTCGATCAGCATATCGGACTCCTTGAACGGCGTCTCGGACTCAATATCCTGGGCGACTATTTTTTTAAGGTATGCACTCTTGACCTGCGGATAGTTCCTCGAGAAGCAGAGCATATCCCTGCCCGGGATGACCAGGTCGATGTAGTCGCAGTTCCTAAAAAGAGTCTCGGCATCCGGGATTTTCACCGTCTCGCTCTTTTCGAGGGTCGTTTTGCCGTACTCCTTTGAAAAAAGATTGACGATAAATCTATCCTCCGCGATCCTGCAGGATGCAAATTTCATCTTTCACCTCTCATTTTATCGGTGCAAAAAAACATTTTAACCTTCCCTGTAGTAGTACATGTTGCCCTGCCTGTCGACGACCATTTCGATCCAGCTCTCGACACCCTCCTTGATGCCGACAGCCTTGATCCGGTAGACGCTTCCCGTGACGTCGATGATCTTCGTAACGCTCTGATCCAGCGTGATGCCGAACTCGGCGCAGGCAGAGACGAAATCCGAAACGTTCGCAAAACCGAACTGGGCACGCTTGGCGAGGATCTTGCCGAGAAGTTCGCGCATCGAATCCTCGTTGTAAAATACCGGCAGCGCCTTGTCGACCGAATAGGCGCGGATTATCCCCTCCAGCATCTCGTGACCCGCCTTGTTGATGTTTACCTTGCCCGTCGAATAGATCGTGACGTACGGCTCAAGGATCTTGTAGACCAGATCGTTCACGCCGTAGATCATCATCAGCTCCTGGATCGTATCGAGTTTGGCGTTCTTGACCTTGTACTCGGGTCTGAAGTTGTCGTACATCGACTGCTCGTCGCCGCCCGTCATGTACTTTGCGCCGTCGGTGAATTTGTCATCGCCGGCATCGACCCAGTCAACGATGTTCTGGATAAGCTCTTCACGGTCGACATACTCTTCACGCGATGTGTTTTCGAGGAAGATAAAATCGTAAAACTCAGGCTCCACCAGTGCTTCAAGCATCTTTATGACCGTTGTCCGCGTGTTGAAATAGAGCTGGTTTATGTTGATTTTCGTATCCTCGCCCGTGAAATCCACCTTGAAATCGCCCGGGAACTGAAATATCGGATCGCCGGTTTCGGAGTAGAGATAATCGCCTGCCTCGCCGTTGGTGGCGGCACCGGCTACACCGTCGCTCTCACTCTTGTTTATGACGTCTTCGATCTCGACGAACGGACCAGCCTGGACAAAGCCGCGAAGAAGCGCCGTATCCAGCGGGATGATGTCCCAGATCTGGAACTGGTTGCTCACTCCGAACTGTTTCAGAAGCCCCTCGACCTCCTTCTGAAGGTCGAAAATGACGATAGCGAAGGTGACTCCGCTCTCAGCCAGAGCGTGTGCCTCGGTCTTTCTCTTGTAGTTCATCGCGATATCGAATTCCGTCTTAGCGTCGTAGTTCATGTCGCTGACTATCGGCAGGATTATCGCTATCGTGACAAGCACGAGAACAAGTGCGAAGCCGCGTTTTTCCGACTCGCGCCCGCCGCTCAGTCTGCGCAGGAGATCCGTTATTTCAGCAACCGGTTTAATCATTTAAAGGCTCAACGGTTTCAATAGTTTAAGTTTAACTACAGTCTCTATTTTATAATCCTTTTTATCAAACTCGCCCTCGTTCACGACAACGGTGATCTTGACCTTCGGAGGCAGCGAATTGACGTTGTTGAGGCTCTCGGTGTTCCAGGTTTCTGCCCACTCCTTGGTAGCCGTGTGCCAGTACTCGAACTTGATGCTCTCGAACCCCTTGAAAATCGGGTAGACATTGCCACCGCGCTCGGGATCATCATCGACCCACAGGCTCTCCCTGCGGTAAAGGACGTTTTCACCATCCTCGGTTCCGCCGAAATACTCGATCTCGGTCTGGTCGCACTGCTTCGCGCCCGCCGCCATCTTGACGTGGTTCAGAGTCGTGAAGGTCAGATGGTCGACCGGGTTTTCCGGCTCGCTCTTGAAGATCGTCTTGTGCGTCTCGACCGGCGACCCGCGGTTGGCAGTAAGATAGGAGTTGCGGAGATCGGTGCTGAGGAGGTCGATCATGAAGTAGATCTGACGCTCACGCTCAGTGACATCCTTGATCCTCTGTCTGCCGACGAGGATGTGCGAAAATGTGACGTAGACCGAGCTGACAAGCACAGCCGTAAGCGTCATCGCAAGCAGGACCTCGATAAGTGTAAAACCGCGGTTCTTCATCACTTTCTCCCCGGAGTCGCCTGTATCGGAGCCGGCTTGGCGCCGCCGCTGCCCTGGTTCATGTTGAACCTGTTGTTCTGGCTCTTCGGTCTGTTGCCGCTGCCCTTGCCGTTATTGTTGTTTTTGTTTGCCTTGCTGCCGTCGTACTGCTGGAAGGTCGTTGCAGTCCCGTTCGTCGTGAGGAAGATCGTCAGTGTCACCTTTTCGGACTCCTTGACGCCCTGATCCCAGTGGACCGAAACGGTAAGCTTGCGGATCCTCTCCTTGAAAAAATCCTCGATGTTGCCCTTTGCCATCGAGAGCATACCGGCAGTCTCATCAAGCGCCGACGAGTCAGAATCGGACGAAGTAAAGTCGGGAAGCGGCAGGAAGACGCGCTTTATCGAGTATTTCCAGTGAAAATCCTCATACTCGCGGTCTTCGAAATCACCCTCCTCCTCACGCTCGTCCTCGGGTAGTCCCTCCTCCTGGATCATCAGTTCGACATCGTGCAGCTTGAGCTTCGCGAGCTCAGTCCCGAGGTAGATGTTGTGGACCTTCGAGGCGTAGATGTAGCTTGCCGAAATGATCCTCGAAGTCGCAAACAGGACTCCGGCAAGGATCGTTACCGCCGCAAGCACCTCAAGCAGCGAAAAACCGCGTTCGACGCTATTTGCCTTCAGCATCTTCATCCTCAAAAAGGTTCCTCATATCCTCGACGACGTCCTCGATCCCGCCTGTCTCTATCTTCGTGTTCAGAAACATGTCGGATGTGATGTAGGCGTAGCTTTCAGGCTCGTCTCCGTTCTCCTCTCCGATCGCAAGATAGAAAGGTTCGATCCTGCCCTCAGGAAAGATGTAGATGTAAACGTAGGGCTTGATCTCCTTCTTCTTTTCGCTGAACAGGAAGGTATCACGTGTGACGATCTCCGGCGTGTGATAGGCGTAGAAACCGGTCACGATGAGGTTCCCGCTGAGCTTTTTCTCATTTCCGATCTTGGTAAATTCCGGCTTCAGGAGCTCCTTCAGCGAACGGCGGTCGGGGATAAAGTTTTCGTAGTTGTAGTAGTCCGAATTTTCAAGCTCTTCCGACGACGAAAGCAGCTTGGCTTTGTCGATAAGGTTCTCGACGTTGATTGCCGAACCGCTGTTGGCGTAAGGGTCGCTCGTCTTGCCGCTCTCCATGCGCTCGATCAGCTTTTCGTTCTCCTCCTCCTTCTCGACTGCCGCCTCTCCGGTGAAGAGATAAAACGGCGTATCTGTCTTTTCCATCCAGTACTTTCCATGCTCCAGATCGACCGTTACGCGGAGATAGAGCTTGTCGCGTATCGCTCTGGTGAAGGCGTGGCGCAGATAGGAGTTGAAGGTACCCAGATCGGCAGTCGCCTGATACCTTCCGAAGCGCCCTACGCCCGCAACCGAAAAACCGGCAATGATCACGGCAAGTGCCGCTACAGCCAGCATTTCGACCATTGAAAAGCCCGAATGTCTGAACTTCATTAACTTCTACTCTTCCCAGTTCGTGATGTCGTCGTTTCCGCCCTCTTTGCCGTCCGGTCCGAACGAATAGAGGTCGAAACTGTCCTCGTTTTCAGTGCCCGGATAGACGTAAACATACTCGTTTCCCCAGGGATCCTGCGGCACCTTTTTCTCCTTCAGGATCTTCTCTTCGACAAGCCTCGAAAGACCGTCGTCACCTTCCGGATACTTTCCGAACTCGGTTTTGTAGAGGTCGAGAGCGTTTGAGATCGTACCGATGTCGATCTTCGCCTGCTTGATCTTCGACTTGTCGAGGTACCCCATGACACCGACGCCTACAGCGCCCATGATCATCGTCATGATCGTGATGGTGACCATGATCTCAAGCAGTGAAAAGCCCTTCGCCGACTCTCTCGACGAGGTTTTGAGCAAAGCTCTTAAAAATTCTCTGAACATCATTTCCTCCCCAAAATATGAAAAAAACTATCCTACTGCGTCATTCAGCTGAAGGATCGGCATGACGACTGCAAAAACGATAAAACCGATGACTCCGGCAAGCCCTACGATCATCAGAGGTTCAAGCATCGAAGTGAGCTTCTCCATCGTGTAGGTGACCTCCTTGGTATACGAAGCCGAAAGCGTCTCGAGCATCTCCTCGAGCTCGCCGCTCTGCTCACCGATCGCGATCATCTGGATAACGATCGGCGGGAATTCGCCGCTCCTCTTCAGGGGGACAGCTATCGATTCACCCTCCTTGATGTTCTCTCTGGCAACGCCGACCGCATTCTCAAGTATCTTGTTGTCGATGATTTTCTTAACTATATCGAGCGCATTGAGGATCGGTACACCCGAATGCAGGAGCGTCGAAAGCGTCTCGGCAAAACGGCTGATCGCGACCTGACGGTTGACACGGCCGAGGACCGGCGCAGTGATCTTGACCTTTGCCCACCAGAGCTCGCCCTTCGGTGTCGAGATGTAGCGCTTGAAGAGGACGACCGCCGCAAAAATCAGGATCGCGACGAGCCACCACCAGTTGCCGATAAAAGACGAAAGACCGAGCAGGATCTTTGTCTGGAGCGGCAGAGCCATCTTGACATCCTCGAACATCTTGGAGAGCTTGGGGATAACGACCGTGAAGAGTACTCCGACGACCAGCACCGCAACGCACATCAGTACGATCGGGTAGGTCATCGCGCTCTTGACCTTGTTTTTGAGATCGACCTGTGATTCCATGAAGCCGGAAAGCCTCATCAGCACCTGATCAGTCGCGCCGCTCTCCTCGCCGGCAGCTATCATATTGCAGAACAAATCATCGAAAATATTTGGGAATTCCCTCGCGCTCTTGCTGAAGCTGTAACCCTCCTGCATCTTGCCCTTGATGATGATGAGCGCATCCTTCATAACGGGGTTCTCCTGCTGCTGGGCTACCGCGTCGATCGCCTCGACAAGCGGTATCTTAGCCTTCTGAAGTGTCGCCAGGAGGCGCGTCATGGCTGCGACCTCATCAAGCGGGACCCTCTTGACGCCGAAGCTGAACATCTTGCGCAGGAAGTCGAAACTGAACCCCTGGTTGCCGCTCCGCTCCTTGATCTCGGTGATGTAGTAGCCCTCAGCCAGGAACTTCGATTTGACCGTAGCCTTGTTCGGGCTCTCGATCGTACCGCGCTTTTCGCGGCCGTTGGCATCTATGATTTTGTAGGCAAAAAGGGGCATTACTTATCCTCCTGTGTCCTGAGAAGGACCTCCTCCGGCGACGTGATCCCGCGGATAGCCTTGAGAGCTCCGTCCTCGCGCAGGTTGAGCATACCGTTCGAAGCAGCTATCTTTCTGATATCACTGGCATCCTGCCTTGCAACGACAGCCCTGCGCAGTTCGTCGTCTATCAGCAGGAGCTCGAAAATACCGCTCCTGCCCTTGTAGCCGGAATAGCCGCACTCGGGGCATCCGACAGCCTTGTAAAACGGGTGGTCCTTGTAATCCTCCGGCTTGAGTCCGAGCTCCTCCAGGATCGCAGCAGGCGGGTAGTACGCCTCCTTGCAGGCGGGGCAGAGCTTTCTGACGAGCCGCTGTGCAAGCACGCCGACGATCGTCGATGAGATCAGGAAGGGTTCGATACCCATATCGATCAGTCGCGTGAAGGCGGTCGGAGCATCGTTTGTGTGCAGGGTCGAGAAGACCAGGTGACCCGTCAGCGATGCGTTGATCGCGATGTCCGCAGTCTCCCGGTCACGGATCTCACCGACCATGATGATGTCGGGGTCCTGACGCAGGATCGATCGCAGTCCGCTCGCGAAGGTGAGACCTATCTTCGAGTTGATGTGGATCTGGTTGACACCCTTGATCTGGTACTCGACCGGGTCCTCGACCGTGATGATCTTGACATCCGGCGAGTTGATCTCTGTCAGAGCCGAGTAGAGCGTCGTTGTCTTACCGCTTCCGGTCGGGCCTGTGACCAGAAAGATACCGTGCTTCATGTGAATGATCTTACGCATTATCTCGAGGTCGCGCTTCGTGAAACCGCTCTCGTCGAGAGAGAGCTTCTGCGACCTTTTGTCGAGAATACGGAGAACGATCGATTCGCCGTGGACGCTCGGCAGCGTCGAGACACGGAAGTCGATGTCGTTTCCGGCGATCTTGACCTTGATGTTTCCGTCCTGCGGCAGTCTCTTTTCGGAGATGTTGAGGCGGCTCATGATCTTGATCCTTGTGATGAGACCCGCCTGAGCAGCCTTTGGGACACGCTGGACGATCGAAAGCTTTCCGTCCTTTCTGAACCTGACTATGACCTCGTCCTCGTATGATTCGAAGTGGATATCGCTCGCCTTGTCCTTTACAGCCTTGGCTATCGTGTTGTTGACGAACTTGATGATAGGCGCGTCGTCGTTGGAGTCGATAAGATCCGGGATCGCGTCGTCCTCGTCCGCCATCTTGCCGAACTCCTCGGCGTTGAGCGATTCGTCCTGGCTGTCGACCCGGCTGTAAGCCTGATTTATAAACTCGTTGATCGCCGCCGTCGAACAGAGGTAAGGCACCACGTTTTTGCGGTATATCATAAAAAGCTGGTTGAAAAGCAGCGAATCGAACTCAGTGATCACCGCGACAAGGCTGTCGTTTTCGATGTAGAGCGGGAGCGCACCGAACTTGCGGGCAAGGGCGATCGGAAAATTCGCCAGGAGCTGCGGATCGACCTTTTTCAGCATTTCGTCGGTCACGATCTTTATACCGCTCTGTTCGGCGTAGGCCTCCATCACCTGCTCAGGAGAGAGCTTCCCCTCGCTGACAAGGATCGCTCCTATCCTGCGCGGATTCGGCTTTTCGCTCTTCTGCTGGTCGAGCGCCGAGCTCAGCTGCTCGTCGTCTATATAGCCCTTTTCGACTAAAAGCCCGCCGATTCTCTGCTTCGCCATCGCTACTCTCCGTCAAGTTCGTCTTCCAGTTCGGGGACCACCTCGTCTTCAGACGAAGAGCCGTTCTTCGATTTTCTGCCGCGATCATAATCAGCCGGATCACCGCCCTCCTCGATCAACGTCTCCTCACCGTCCGGCGTTACCATGACGGAATTGTCCGCGCTCTTGGCGTCACGGAGCCTCTGAAGCTCCTCCGCCTCGTATCTGTTGTTGTCGTTCACAGCCTTGACCATCGAAAGGATTGCGCCGCGTTTTTTGTCGAGATAGATAGTATCCTCGAACGCGGTGTAGTCGCCGTAGAACTTTCTCGCGAACTCGTCGCGCTCATCCATCTTCTTTCTGAGGATACGCTCGAAATCCTCCTTGCTCTCGACGATGTGGGGAGTGAGGATCAGAAGCAGGTTCACCTTCGTCTTGGCGACCTTTTTGTACTTGAAAAGCGCTCCGAGGACCGGGATATCACCGAGGAACGGGATCTTGTTCTCGCCGTTGGTAACGGTATCCTTCATAAGACCGCCGATGACGATCGTCTGCTCGTTTTCAGCATTGATGATGGTTTTTGCCTGTCTTTTCGTCGTCTTGTAGCCGTAATCGGTCTGTGCGCCGAGCTCGGTCATCTCCTGGTCGATCTCGAGCGTCATATATCCCGACTCGTTGATCTGCGGCTTCACCTTCAGCTTGAGCGCGACATCTTCACGGGTGTATGTGATCGTGCTGCCGGTCGTGCTGGTCAGGATGTTGCCCGACGGGAACGGGACCGTCTCGCCGACCGTGATCTGAGCCTCTTCGTTGTCGGTCGTCAGAAGGTGCGGGGTC
>JAGAAT010000073.1 GCA_017615095.1 bacterium | reverse complement strand
GATGAACAAAAAGATGGTCGGAAAGATATGCGAATATACCGTTCTCAACATCTCGAACGGTGACTTTATTTCGGGTTTCGTATATCTCAAAACGCTCCTTCAGATGATGCAGCTTGTCGATAACAGTGAAACAGAGATCATAAACAACATCAAGGAGACGATAGGAAGGATCAACGATGAGGGCTTCCTTGATGCGATATTCGAGAAGGCAAACACTGTTGATGCGGAACAGGTAGAAAGCTTTGCAGACCTTATAAACGTCATCAGTATGACCAATTTCGACCTTATTTTTGTAAAGGTCTGCGAATGCGCCAACAAGGATATAAGGATCCAGTGTCTGAAGTGGCTTGCTAAAAACATGAAAAGTTCTGAGCTTGTCGGAAGATACCTTGAAAATCCTGACTGGCATGTGGTGAGGAATTTCCTCTACATTCTGCGTTATACCGACAACCCTGAGTTCCTGCCGCTTGTAAGGAATGTAATGAACCATGAAACGAAGCAGGTCCGTGTCGAGGCTGCCAATGTCCTCAGCGTCTATTCTGCCGATGAAAATATGGAGTACTGGGAAAAGGCAGTATTTTCACCGGATGAGGATGTAAGGATACTTGCTGTTGAAAACCTTTTGAAGGTCAGGGATGTCATCAGCGTGAAGCAGATATTCAACGAAATCTTCAAACAGGAGAACAGATCAAAATTCAACTATACGGATTACGAGCGCTATACGGACAGGATCCTCTCTTCCGGCAGAGAAGAGCTTTTCGATCTGCCCGGTTCGCTTATCTTTTCTGAGGTGAAAGAGCTCAGGATGATAATTCTCAGCTCGCTGAACAAGCTCAATAATCCGTCGATGTTCCTGATGCAGATCAAAAGAAGGATCACAAGCCCTGAGTTCCTGACTCTCGACCCGGATGAAATCGATCAGATCCTGAAGCTTATGAAGGGAGAGATGACGGCTCCTATGCTTGAACATCTGGAGTACCTTTTCACGCTCCACGGGAATATTTTCAAGCGCGACAAATATCTTCCATTGAAAAAGCAGGTATTTGATTTTGTTAAGCAGAGATCTCAGAAAAATCTTCTGATGAGAAGCTGGATCGAAAAGGGGAAAAGCATCGGAGATGCCGAAACGAAAAACATTTTGAACGGAGGCAACTAATGGAGGAGAGGCGGAACAGACCTGAGTTTGAAAACTCTATAAAAAAGTGGCGTTACAACTTTTCCAAGTCATTTTTTACCTTCTGGAAAAACATCAAGATGTTCGGTCCCGAGAACGAGAGGATCGTTGACGAAATCAAGTTTTTCAGAGAGGTTTTGAACTTCTTTTTTGCTGAAAAGAGCGATTTTTCGATACTCTTCGACGGAATCGACATAAAGGTCGATAAGGTCAGGATCAGAGGTCAGAGGCAGGATGATAAATACTTTGAAGATATCTACGACCTCTTTCTTTCTCTCTGTATGTCGGGGATCATATTCAAAAAAGGGGTGACGGACGACGAGATCATCACGCTTATGAGAACGATCGGCAAATTTCCTATAGGCAGAGAGCCGAAAATCGTCTACTTCGAGCGAGTCAAGGCAGAGCTGCCGCCTCTTCAGAATATCGAAATCTTTCCGTATGACCCTGAAGAGTCGGGAAATCTGCCGATATATACGGCGAAACAGTCGATAAGACGTAACTTTATCACGCTGGTCACGAGTTTTGAAGAGTACGAAAAGATGGTCGGTGCCGCTGAAAATATCCCGTTGAGGATGGTCGAACGCAGCATTCAGGATCTTATGATGATCGCTCTCAATGCGAAAAAGGCAGAGACTATCGATTTTATGGTCTATTTGAGCTCACTTCATACCGTGATGGGCAGTTTCAGCGGAACAAGCGCCGCTTCGAGAGCATTTCTCGCGATTCTGGTGGCGCTCCGTTTGAGACTCGACATGCAGGCGGTGAAGAGAGTCGGCATTTCGGCATATTTCCAATACTTTTCCGAGGACAAGATGGTCGGCTATTCCGCTCTTTCGAGAATGGATGAATTCAACTACGACCGTATCGAGGCGGCTCTCAACTGCGGTTTCAGAGCAGATGATTTCAGAGAGATCATGATTTCAGACCCGGAGGCATCGTCAGGAACGCCTTCAGGAGAGATTTTGAAGGCTGTCTCATACTTTGATGCCGTAACAAAGCTAGATCCGAAGGGCGATCCGAGGCGTCCGTCAATGACGAGAAATCATGCTCTCAGAATAATGATGAAAAATTCCGGAAAAGCCTTCAGGCGCGAAGTCGTCGAATCGATGATCGCGATCCTTGGGATCTATCCGGTCGGAAGCATCCTCAAAATCGGATCGACAGGCGAGCTCTGCGTTGCGGTAACCAAGGTCAGGACGCTTTTCAAGCCGACGGAAGTCCTTATCCTGGATAAAAATCTCTCGGTTAAGGAGCGCAGGAGCGTCGGTGCAGACGATCTTCTGGATGTTTTCAACGCGGCAGGAGCTGTTTTGCCGGAGACGACGCAGCTTCAGATACTGTTTAACTTTCTGGATGAAAGGGAGAAGGAAGGCTGATGTCAAACGCAGAAAAATGGGCTATTCTCGAAAAGGGGAGGGAAAAGCTCGCTCAGAGACATAACCCGTGGATCTATTCAGGTGCGGTCCGTAAAACTTCGGAAAATATCGGTGACGGTGATGTCGTTGCCGTAAAAAGTGCCGGCGGAGAGTTCATTGCGTGGGGGCATTTCAACTCGAAATCGGGCATCAGGGTAAGGCTTTTGAGCTGGGTCGAATCGGAAAAGCCTGATGAGAAGTGGATTTCACGCAGGATCGAGGATGCCTGCGATCTGAGAAAGGGTATGATTTCCGATGAAACTACGATAGTACGTTTGATCTATTCCGAATCCGATATGCTTCCGGGGATCATCTGCGATATCTTCGGAAAGGTAGGCGTGATGCAGGTTTCAACGCCTGGATTCGATAAAATCAAACCGTTTTTGGCACAGAAGATCGCTGAAATAGCAGAGCTCGATGCCGTTTTTGAGCGCAGTGACGGCGACGGCAGGAAGATCGAGGGGCTTCCGGCTTCAAGCGGTCTCCTCTTCGGCAGACTGGAGAGCGAAAAGATCGTCGCGAAGGAGAACGGCCTGCTATTTTCCGTCGATCTGACGGCTCAGAAGACGGGTTTTTACGCCGACCAGCGCGATAACCGCCGGATTTTCGGAGAGTACGCATCAGGAGAGATGCTGGATATCTGCGCATACTCCGGAGCGTTTTCGGTCTACGCCCTCAAAAATTCGGCGAAACACTCGATCCTGCTGGATATTTCCAAAGAGTCGGAGGCTCTTGTCGAGGAGAATATGAAACTCAACAATATCGGAAAAGAGCGCTACGAATTTATCAGGGGAGACGCTTTCGAGCTGATACGCAACTTTGCGAAAGAGAAAAAAAACTTAGATTCGATAGTTCTCGATCCGCCGAAACTTGCTCCTTCGAACAAATATCTTGAAAAGGGGCTTCGCGCCTACAAGGATCTCAATCTGAATGCTCTCAACCTTTTGAGAAAGGGCGGAGTTCTGGCGACATTTTCCTGCTCAGGCGCCGTGACTATGACCGATTTCAGAAGCGCTGTAGCCTTTGCCGCACACGATGCCGGCCGCGAAATCTCGATTTTGAAGCAGCTTCATCAGGCGCCGGACCATCCGATCCGGCTGACTGCTCCTGAAACCGAATATCTGAAGGGGCTTCTTCTCAGATGACCCGCAAAGCCCGAAAATTTTATGTGAGGTAAAAATGAGCAGCAGAAAAACTGAATTGTCTCGGGTAACGATATGGGGCGCAGTCATCAACACGGTTTTGTCCGGTCTGAAACTGGTTGCCGGGATCTTCGGCAGAAGCTCCGCCATGATCGCTGACGCAGTCCACTCGCTCTCGGATCTTGTGAGCGACATGATTGTTCTCGTTATGATAAACATTTCGGCCAAAGGTCGGGATAAAGGGCATGATTACGGTCACGGGAAATTCGAGACGCTGGCGACTCTTTTTGCATCTCTGCTGCTGATCGGGGTCGCAATCAAGCTGATGCAGCACGGTTTGGCCGACATTCGTTCCGTGATGTCCGGCGAGAGCCTCGAAACACCTTCGGTTTTTGCTGCGGCGATCGCGTTTCTCTCCGTCGTTGTCAAGGAGATCCTGTATCAGTGGACAAACCGCGTCGGAAAGAAATTCTCCTGTGAAACGCTTTCTGCGAACGCATGGCACCACAGAACGGATGCACTTTCCTCTGTCGGAGCACTGATCGGGATAGGCGGAGCGATACTGCTCGGCGGCAAATGGATCATGCTGGATCCTCTTGTAAGCTGCATAATCAGCGTCGTGATCTTTATCGTTGCCGTAAAGATGTCGATCCCTGCGCTTTTGGAGCTGACGGACGCCTCACTTCCTGATGAAGTAGAAAACGAAATAATACGGATAATTTCCGGTGTGGAAGGTGTTCTGGACGTTCACGACCTCAAGACCCGCAGGCTCGGTCCGCAGATAATCGTTGACGTTCACATCGTTGTTGCACCGGAAATGACAGTTGCGAAGTCTCACGACGTAACGATCGAAGTTGAAGAGAAACTCCGCTGTGAGTTCGGCTTTGAAACGCAGATCTCTATCCATGTCGAACCGTCGGTCGACGCAAAGTAAACAAACGGATATTTTTGGGAAAGTGCTCGGATTTATTAGGACCTAGTTGCGGTATTCGTACCCGGCGAGGATATCGTCTTCGCTCCGGCGTTTGGTGTCAGGACCGTTGCTTCTGACGAGGAAGCCCGGACCGGAAAGACCTGGAACTTCATCCGTCTCCTCTACGCTGTAGGGGGTCTCCCAGTAATCTTTCGAGGTGTCTCTTCCGCCGGCTTTGGAAGACATCTCCCGGCGGATCCAGTGCGCCCACTCCTCTTCGCTGTAGTCGGGCAGCCGTCCTTCATTTTCAGCGAAAAGTATCTTTCCGGTGTAGATCATGTGAGCAATCGAATTAACTTCATGCTGAGTCAGAGTGATTTTTACGATGTCGGTCACATATTTCAGCTGCTCTTCGCCGACGCCTGCTGCCTGAGCAAGAACAAAAACCAATGCTGTTAAGCCGATTATTTTCGCGAACATGACTTCAATACCTCCGTTCCGAGCTGAGAAGCTCTCTGATTGATCAATAAACCCATCTCTCTTCCGCTGAAGAGACTGCCGCTCAGCATACTGAGGAACTGCTCCTTGGTGAGCGTGCAGAAAACACAGTCTGTGACCGCCTTTGCGCTTGCAGTCCTGGGAATATTCTTGACGAGAGCCATTTCGCCGAAGAACTGACCCTCCTCCAGGGTGATATCCAGTGTATCTGCCGAGTTTTCCACTCTCGTGAGGTGGACCCTGCCTTCGCGGATGAGGTAGAATTTGTTGCCTTCGTCACCCTGGCTGAAGATGAGCGTGCCTGCGCTGACGTTTTCAGTTTTGAGCATTTTCAGAAGGGTCGAAAGCTGTCTCTGATCCATGAAGGAGAAGACAGGCGAGGAGAGCAGGATTTTGCTGAGCCTGGTGACCTCTGTGATTTTTTCTTTGCTCTCGGCGTGCGAAACGACAAATTCGTCGAAAGCCTGACGGCTGATCTCAAAAAGTGTCGAAGGTGTTGTCGCAACGACGCTTGCGGTACGTTTTCCCTTTTCGAGAAGCGCTGTTTCGCCGAAGGAGTCTCCGGTCGAAAGCCTGCCGACAGTCTTTGTCTTTCCTCCGGTCTCGACGATTACGTCTGCGGTTCCGTCAACGATCGTGTAGAAGTGCGCACCCTCTTCGCCCTGTCTGACGATTGCGCTGTTTTTTGCGTATTTGCGCAGTTTGATGTGGCTGCAGAGAGCTTTGATCGTTGCGTCGTCAAGCGATGCGAAGAGCGGCACCTCCTTCAGAAAGCTGACGATCGTCTCTGTTGCCGGAACGCTTTTGGAAGAGATCTCTCCTGCGAGATTTTTCATCTTCGCAAGTGGTGTAAGCGCGACGGCTCCGATGTTTCCGAAGATAACGATGATGAATCTGATTATCGCCGCTATGAGCGGAAGCAGGATAAAGAGCAGTGAAAGCAGGATCAGAACGATCGATCCGGTTTCCGAGCTGAGGACCGATTCGTAAAGATCGGATGTCAGATAGCTGACGGTCGCTCTGGCAACGCGCCAGAAGTAGACGTACATGACGTAGATCCAGATAAGTCCGACGCTGGAGAGGATTATCAGCATGTCGGAGCCTTTGCTTGTCGAGAAGATATCCTTTATGAATTTTTTTCTGAGGTATGCGAGTGATGCCCCGTCTCCCAGCATGAAGAAGCCGAGAAGCGTCGCGAGCGGCGTCTCTCCGAGCGGCGAAGCCATTATCAGACCGCTTCCGAAGGCGATGATGTTGATGACCGCCATCATCGGCCGGCTTATTCCCAGGTTCCAGAACAACGCTGCGATACCGGAGACCGCAAAGGGGGTCAGAAGGAGCATCGCGTAGTGCTTTGCCGCCGTGCTCCTGCCCTTTTTGATGATCTGCGCCGAATCCGTCGAAAGGTAGACGAGGCAGTATTTGAATTTGAGCCTCAAAGTCGGCTCTATCCCCTGCGAAAGGAGCACGCAGGTCGAGATGAATGCCGGAAGCGAAAGGACGACAAAGAGGAATATGACGATAAAAATGATCGCCGCCAGATAGGCTTCGCCTCTGTTTGTCAAAGTGCCGCTTGTGATCGACGTCAGCAGGTTCACGCCCTTGAGCGAAGGAGCGAAAATGCAGGTGAGCGATGCCGCGAAAAAGAGGAGGAGTGCCGCGATGGAGTTGAAAAACCTCCCGAGAAGCGCAAGAAAGCCGTTTCGGCCGATCTTCTTTTTCGCGAGTTCCTTTTCAAAAAGTTTGCGGGATCCCGTATTGATCTGCTGAAGTTTTTCCGAACACTCGGGAGCGAGGAGCCCCTTGTCGTTCAGGCGTCCGATCAGAGTCAAAAGGGTGTTGAAAACTGCGGTGTCTCCGCGGTCAAGTCTCTTTGCAATAATGTCTGCGAGGGTGCTTTTCCCGTCAAAATCGGCGATAAGCGATCTTTCGTAGTCGCTGATCTTGATGAAGCTGTCGTTTGTGCCTACAGCAAAGTTGATGTCGTCTGAAAACTTTACGACAGATGTGCCCTTTGCCGCCTGCAGAACGACGAGTTCGGCGTTGCTGTTGGTCTCTTCGGAATCCTTCATGCTGTTCTCCCAAAAAACGAAAAAAATTACACTGCTGTTTATACCACAAATATATTTACAGGCAAGCAAGTTCGCTTTTTCATTGAGTTCTTTTTCTTTTGCATATAAAATACGCCGTTTTTTGCTAAAGGGTTGGTGAAATGGACAACAAAATAAAAAGTTTATCGAAAATCGCGGAGAACCGCAGGATGTCGTCGGACAGCGGGATGGCTCTCGTTCTGATCCTTCTCGTCTGTTATGCCTTTTTAGGGATAAGAGCGCTGCTGATCGCGGCGATAGCCGTTCTTGTTATGGATATGACCGTTCCTATAGTTTTTTTGCCGTTCGCAAAGCTTTGGTTCGGCTTTTCGCGCATTTCGGGCAGCGTGATGTCTAAGCTCCTTCTGGGGCTGGTTTTCTTCATCGTTGTCACGCCGACGGGGCTCTTCAGGCGTCTTCTCGGCAAGGATGCGCTGCGCCTCAGGCAGTTCAAAAAAGGAAACGGTTCGGTTTTCGAGGCGAGAGACGGCGGATACACTGCCGCAGATTTGGACAAGCCTTTCTGATTTGGAGAAGTTATGGAAATTCTTAAAGATATTTGGGGCTTTTTGAAGGTCCGCAAAAAATTCTGGCTTTTGCCTTTGATCGTTATCCTGCTGCTTCTGGGGCTTTTGATCGTCCTTTCGGGCAGCAGCGCTATAGCACCCTTTATCTACACGATTTTTTGAAGTGGAATATGAAAGAAATTATTCTCGGAATATCCGCCTACTACCATGACAGTGCTGCCGCGCTGACGATAGACGGAAAAATTTTTGCTGCGGCTCACGAGGAGCGTTTCTCCAGAAAGAAACAGGATTCCTCGTTTCCGGTCAACGCCTGCCGCTTTGTTCTTGACGAGGCGGGAGTTTCGCTCGGAGACCTCACGGCGGTGGTTTTCTACGACAAACCCTACATCAAGTTCGAGCGTCTTCTCGAAACCTATCACGCCTTTGCGCCTTCGGGGCTTAAAAGTTTCAACTCGGCGATCCCTGTCTGGATCAAAGAGAAACTTTTTATGAAGGACAACCTCAGGAAAGAGCTCTCGAAGCTCGGCAGGGAGGGCGAAAAGATCCCGCAGATCCTCTTCCCGGAGCACCACCTTTCGCACGCCGCTTCGGCATTTTTCCCTTCGCCCTTCAAGGATGCCGCGATCCTTACGCTTGACGGCGTAGGTGAGTGGGCAACGACGACGATAGGATACGGAAACGGCAACAAAATCAGCATGTTGCGTGAGCTGTGGTTCCCGCATTCGATCGGTCTTTTTTATGCGGCGTTCACCTATTACTGCGGTTTCAAGGTCAACAGCGGCGAATACAAACTGATGGGGCTCGCGCCTTACGGGAATCCCGATGCAGAGGAGACGAAATCGATAAAGCGTAAGATCCTCGACACGCTCGTCGATATCCGCGAGGACGGTTCGTTCCTGCTTAATATGGACTATTTCGACTACGCGACGAAGCTCAGCATGACGAACGACGCCAAATGGGAGAGGCTCTTCGGTTTCCCGCGGAGAAAACCGGAACAGGAGCTCGATCAGCACTACATGAACATGGCATACGCGATCCAGGAGGTAACGGAAGAGATCGTGCTGAAGCTTGCTGCGACGGCGAAGGAGCTGACAAAGTCCGACAATATCGTGCTTGCCGGCGGAGTCGCTCTCAACTGCGTTGCGAACGGAAGACTCCTGAAGGCGGGGATCTTCAAAAACATCTGGATCCAGCCTGCCTCCGGTGATGCTGGCGGTTCTCTCGGTGCGGCACTTGCGGCTCACTACATCTATTTCGGGAACGAGCGGACCGAAATCGATCCGGACGACTCGATGCGGGGTGCGTATCTCGGACCGCAGTTCAGTGATTTTGACATAGAACGTGTTGCCCGCAAATACGGCGCTGTCTATGAAAAATTCAATGATTTTGATAAGTTGTGCGATAAAACGGCTTCGCTTCTCAACAACGACACCGTTATCGGCTGGTTTCAGGGAAGGATGGAGTTCGGTCCGAGAGCGCTCGGGAACCGTTCGATCCTGGGCGACCCGCGCTGCCCCGACATGCAGAAGAAACTCAACCTCAAAATAAAGTTCCGCGAGGGGTTCAGACCCTTTGCTCCGTCGGTCCTCGAAGAGGATATCCAGGAGTTTTTCGATATACCGGTAAAGTCGCCGTATATGCTCCTGGTCGCACCTGTGGTCGAGTCGAGAAGATGCAGGATCCCGGATAATTACAACGAGCTGCCACTCTATGAAAGGCTCTATTTCCAGAGGAGCGACGTCCCTTCGATCACCCACATCAACTTCTCGGCAAGGATCCAGAGCGTCAGCAGAAAGACAAATCCGCGCTACTGGCAGCTCATAAACAAATTCAAGGAGAAAACAGGCTACGGGATCGTCGTCAACACGAGTTTCAACGTCCGCGGCGAGCCGATCGTCTGCACGCCGGACGATGCCTACCGCTGTTTTATGCGTACTGAAATGGATTATCTTGTGATGGGGAACTACCTCTTCACGAAAAAGGAGCAGCCGGACTGGAGCAAAACGGACAACTGGAGGGAGGAGTTCAAACTTGACTGATTTCAGGCGGGGCTCGTTCTATCGTGAGCAGATCGAAAAAAACAGCAGTGATTCCTTCTGGTTCTGCCTGATTTTCTGCGTTTCTATGGCTGTAAGGGCGGTTGCTTCCTGCACGAGTTTTGCCCAGATTTATCCGGACGAGATCTACCAGACCGTTGAAATGGCGCACAAACTGGCATTCGGGAAGGCGATCACCTACTGGGAGTTCCGGGTCGGCGCGAGAAGCTGGTTCCTGCCCGGGATCCTTGCCGGCGTCTACAAGATCCTGGATTTTTTCGGCGTGAAGAATGCGCTTCATCTGAATATCGGGATAAAGCTCTTTTTCAGCCTGCTTCACAGCCTCTCGATAGGGGTCTTTTACCTGATTTTGCGGAATTTCAAGTTTTCAAAGGGGCTCTCTTTCCTCTTTTCGCTGCCTCTTGCCGTGAGTTATTTCCTGGCATACGTCTCGGTGAGGACGCTTTCTGAATCGGCTTCGCTGCCGTTCATGGTTTTTGCCGTCTACTTTGCGGTCCGCTATGTCGACAGCTCCGAAAACCGCCACCTCTTCTGGTCGTTTTTTATGAGCGGTATTGCCTTTATGATACGTTTTCAGAACGCTGTTTTTGCCCTCGGTTTGGCTCTTGCCCTCTTCCTGGCGTCAAAAAACCGCTTCAAAGCTGCGCTCGTATTCGGTTTCGGATATATCGGGATGATGCTTCTTCAGGGGCTTCTGGATCTATTCACCTGGGGAAAATTCATGCAGTCGTTTCTGACATATCTCGATTACAACATCCTTCAGAAATTTTCTGACAGGACAGGCGGGGTCTCTCCCTGGTTTTACTACCTTGCCGATGTTGCGGACACGTTTCATCCTATAACATATATCTCTGCGGTTTTATTGCTGATTTTATCTGTAATTCACTTCGGGAAACTAAAAAAAGTGATTGTCTTCGCCCTGCCGTTCATCCTCTTTTTCGCGGTTCACTCGGCGATCGGTCACAAGCAGCCGAGATTCGTTTTTGCCTCCTATTTTGCACTGATCGCGCTCTCTTCGGCGGCTTTTGCATTCGTTGCGGCCCGGGTCTCGGAAAACCGCCGCTTTAATGTTGTTGTGATTTCGCTTATGCTTCTTCTTTCACTTGGGGCTGTACCATATAAAAAGTATTTGGGATTGTGGAACAATTCTTTCACGACGGAGACTTTTGCCGATGACGGTAGCGACCGCGGAAAGAGAAAGCGGTTTTCGGGGATTTTGGAAATCGCCTCTGAAACGGGTCAAATCAAAGACCTTAAGCGGGCGTTTATCTTCGGGATCCCGCAGATCTGGTGCGGCGGTTATGCCTATTTTCACAGAAATGTGCCGCTTCTCTACTCTTCGAGCCGGAAAGAGTTCTTTAAATCTCTGGATGATGCCGGGAATGCAGACTGGAAAAATTCGTATTTTGTCATCAAAAAAGATTTTATAGATGAAAAGGCTCTGAAAAGTTACAAGCTTACCAAAATAAAAGATGCTTATGGATTTTCGATTTACAGGCTTGAAACAAAGGATTTTATGAAGAGGATCCCTCTCGCAGGACTGCCGGAAAAGACGGAAAACAGGACGAAATGGAACCACCCCGAAAACATCGTTATGAGCCGGAGCGGAGTCCTGGTCGATCTGGAAAAAGAGTACAATTCTGCAAAAATCGAGATCGCGCTGGACTCTTCCGACAGCTATGAAATATCATTCTTAAAAGATGGCAGACAGCTTGGAAAACTAACGGTTCTGCCCGAAAAGAAGCGCTTCGGGATGTACACGAGAAAACGCAGCATTCCGCAGGAGATCAGAGAGGCGGGTTTTGATTCGCTCCTTATCGTTCCGCTTGAACACGACGATGCGTGCAGTCTCGGAAGCATAAAACTGGATTGAACATGTATATTCTGACTCTTGCATTCTGCGGAAAAAGGTACCACGGCTGGCAGTCGCAGGAAAACGCGGTGACGATCCAGCGGATCCTGCGCGATGTCGTTGCGGAAATCTTCAGGATGGAGGTCCCGTACCCGTCGGGATGCAGCAGGACCGATGCCGGAGTTCATGCGCTCGAGTTCATCGCGACGGTCCCCGAGCTCAGGAACATCCCGCCGGAATCTTTTCAAAAGGGGTTGAATTCCTTTCTTCCGGACGACATCCGGGTCACCAGGGTCGAAAGGCTCGAAGGAAAATACGACGGACGCGAATTTGTGGCGGGCAAGCACTACCGCTACATGATCTGCACGACGCCGACCGCATCGCCGTTCGCCTCCGACTACTCGTGGCACAGTGCCTATCCGCTTGACGTTCCCGCAATGCAGAGCGCGGTCAGGCACTTCGTCGGGATCCACGATTTCGCGACCTTTATGGCCTCCGGAAGCGATGTTTTGACGACGGTCCGGACTATCCACAGGGCAAAAATCACGGATTTTGGAGACTATCTTGCCCTCGACTTTACGGGAGACGGTTTTTTAAAACACCAGATCCGAATAATTTCAGGTACTTTGGTCAATGTCGGCAGAGGAAAGATCGCGCCGGACGCCATTCCCGACCTCATTGCCGCGAAAGACAGGAACCGCGTTCCCCACACGCTCCCCGGATGCGGACTCTTTCTTTACAAGCTCTTCAGAACCGTTGACGAGCTCACCTCATACGAGATCCCGACCGACTTCAAAGGGATGGTTTGGTGATACTGTTTCAGTCTGTGTAAAACTTCACGCCGCTTGATTTAAAAGCCCGTATTTGTAGAATTATATGTTTGTTTTTGAGGATGTGTTTATGAAAAACCGCTTGATTTTAATGCTTTTTCTGCTTTTTATCTCTTTTCTTCAAGCGGAAGAGCAGAAAGATGTCGTTTTGCGGATGACGGAAGACGAACTCAATGTCTGTTATGCCGACAAAGAGAAAACAGAACAACGGTTTCTGATAAAGCAAAACGGTTATATGGGATTTATCGACGGCTGCGGCAGAGTTGTCATTGAACCGGTTTATGATTCCGCGCTTGAATTCAGCGAAGGTCTT
>JAGAAT010000072.1 GCA_017615095.1 bacterium | reverse complement strand
TAAATCTATTCCTAGAACGTAATCTGACATAAAATCCACTCCTAAAAAAACGTTTTCAACAGCAGAAACAGGCTGCCGCCCGAAAAATTGCGCAACATTATAAAGATTTTCATTCTTTAGGCAAAATTTAGACTCCCTTATGTCTAAAAACGGCTTTCGGCGGCACGGATGAGCCTTCTAAATTCATTTGTAAAGAGCTCCGGAATGAGTAAAATAGTGCACTTTGATTTTCCGGAGGTACAGATGAAAAAGTTTTTTGTTTTGATGCTTGCGCTGGCGACGCTGCTTTTTGTTGCAGCATGCAGCAGCAAGAAAAGTGATGCCGCGCCGGATACGGACAACATTCCGGCAAGCGATGAAGACGACTTCAGTGATGAAGAGAACAACGACGAAGACGGCGTGACGGTTCCCGACGACGATTCCGTCACTGTCCCGGACGCTACGCCTGACAGCGACGATATCGAGACACCGGATGGCGACCCGTCCGCACTCTGCAAACCGAATCCGTGTAAAGAGCCGAACCGGAACAAGTGCGTTGAAACCGACGGCGGCGGATACACCTGCGAGTGCAACCAGTCTGCCTGCGAAATCGGCGGAGTCTGCTATGCCGAAGGCGAGAGAAGTCCGCAGAACTCCTGCCTTGCCTGTGACCGCAACTATTCAAAAACCGACTGGACTCTGCTCCCGGATGATTTCGAGTGCGATGCGAACGGCAAAGGCATCGGAAGCGGAACATGCCGCAGCGGCGTCTGCAAAGGCTTCGGCTCATGCGACAACAGAGCCTACAACTCCAAGCCCGGAATGCCCTGCAACCGCGATGTCGAGTGCGGAACAGGCTTCTGCTACACCTGGTACGACTGGTCGGGCGACACGTCGGGTCAGCTCGGCGGCTTCAGCGGAGCGAGCGTCTGCACAGGCTCTTGCCGCGAGGATGAGGACTGCCCGTTCAACATGACCTGCCAGTATCTCAACGATAAATACAAATATCAGTGTATGCCGCTTTACGTCGCAGGAGTAGAACTTCCGAACCCGAAGCAGCCGAACTTCGCCCCCTGCAACAGAAACGAGGACTGCGAAGGCGGCATCTGCCTCACCTACGGCGACAAGGAAAAATTCTGCACATCGGAGTGTTCTTCGGGTCTCATTTCAGACACCTGCGGAAGCTGCGGAAAGTGCCATGAAAACTCGTCTAACAACAATCTGCCCGGCAAATACTGCCTTCCGAAAGGCAGCGGCGACCTCGGCGACCCGTGCCAGAGCTCGATGGACTGCTCTTCCGGCGGATGCTACGACGGGTACTGCGTCAAGACCTGCGGAGGTCTCTTCAGCAGCTGCGGTAACGGCTACGACTGCGGAACGCTGCCAGACTACTTCGGCTCTTCCGAGGTCTGCTACAACAAGAACAGATTCAACCTGCCCGACGGCACCCACTGCAACTACGACGAACAGTGCGCAAGCGGCGAGTGCATCGTTTTTGAGGATCTCAGGATCTGCGGCAGACACTGCCAGCAGAAGGAGAACGTCACCGAAAACGAAGACGGAACGACCACGACAGACAGATATTATGCCTGCGGCGACGACGAAAACAGCGACCGCTGCATACCGGTCAAGGTCACTGACAGCGGCAGCATGAGCGGCTACACCGTCCACTACTACTGCACCCAGGATCTCATGCTCGGCAGAGAGGAGTTCGGTCAGAACTGCTACGCCGACTGGCAGTGCGAGGAGGGCTACAGCTGCTTCGAAGGCTACTTCTGCACGAAGATGTGCCAGAGCAACGACGACTGCGAAGTTGACCGCACCTGCTACATCCTCGGCACGCAGGATGCTGCCGAAGAGGGCGGAGATCCTGTCGATGTCGGCGTCTGCCTCTCATACGAACAGATCCACCACCAGCCGCCCGAGGCTTGCGAATATGTATGGTCCTGCGAGGATATCTGCTACGAAGATTCCGTCATCCAGCAGTACTACTGCACGATCGAATGCAACTCCGACGCAGACTGTTTTGACATCGGAGGCTGCTACAAAGGCGTCTGCACGAAGGCTATCCCCTACCGCAGCGACTTCTACGCTGCCTGCCGTTTCGACGACGACTGCGAAAAGACCGCTGTCTGCGACAAAGGCATGTGCACTCAGCCCTGCACATCGGCATCGACCTGCCCCGGATACGACGAGGTAACACCGGCCGGCAAGCAGAAGACATGCCAGCCATGCGAAACGAGCACCGACTGCAGGAAAACCTTCTACGACTACGGCTCATGCGTCACCGACTACGACGGCAACAAATTCTGCATGGAAGACTGCACAGACAACATCTACGTCTGCCCGGAAGGAACGCGCTGCAACGGTCAGTACTGTTACCCGCTTGCCGGCTTCTGCGAAGGCGGGAAGGCATTCTGCGACCAGGGCAGCCACTGTGCGGTCCCGACACTCCGCGACGGCTGGCTCTGCGAAGAGAACGGTCAGTGTCTCAGCAGCAAATGCGGCAGCGGCTTCTGCCAGAAAGGCGCAGGGTGCAGCTCCGATGCCGACTGCGGATGCGACGATCTGGTCTGCAAGAGCGGTTCCTGCGTTCCGAGTACGACCAAAGGTCAGCTCGAGGTCGAGCCGAACGACACACCTGAGACGGCTCAGGCGATAGAAAACGACAGAAAGCTCTACGCCGGCTTCAGCCAGACGATGGAGAATGCGGACGTCGATTTCTTCAAACTCAGCGCGACTGCCGGTCAGTACATCAACGCAAAGACCCGTCCGTTCTGCGGCGACACGCTCGCTTCGACATTCATAGACTTCTTCGCGTCTGACGGCACAGAGATCGACTACAACGACGCAGGAGCATACGCTTACTATGCCTCCAACTGGATTTTTGCCGAGATCGTAGGCTACGAGGTCACGGAATCAGGCGATTACTACATCGCTGTGACTCAGTCGCCATACAACAGATACGGCAACTACAGCACCCCGTATATCCTTGATTTCTACGCTTTCGATCCGGTCGACCACAACACATGCGAAAACGCAAAACCGATCAGCACCGGCACTATGACCGACAGCTTCCGCTATGCGACCAGCGCATTCAACGCCTCCTCCTGCACTATGGACGGCGGCAACGGTCCGGAACTCTTCTACAAAATCAAGGTACCTGCCGGCAAACTCGCGACGATCAAGGCAACTCCGGCTGCACAGACAGACATCGCGCTCGCCCTCTACTCCGGCTGCGGAGAGACCGCTCAGTGTGCGGCAGGCAACTCGTTCGGATCGTTCGGATACACCGATGAACTTGTCTACCACAACGCAACTAGCGCGGAGCAGGAACTCATCCTGGTCGTCGAGGCGGTCATCAACCCGGTAGGCGACGAATTCACCGTCACATTCGAGCTCGGCGATGCACCGGCTGCACC
Organism: bacterium; assembly: GCA_017615095.1. GTDB lineage: Bacteria > UBP6 > UBA1177 > UBA1177 > UBA1177 > UBA1177. The sequence goes on along the minus strand of JAGAAT010000072.1, from coordinate 11,090 downwards.
TGCAAACGACACCATAGAGACAGCGACGCTGCTTGACGGTGCCGGTTCGATCCAGGGTCAGACGATCACAGCAAACGCGGACTACGCACCGACTGCCGGCTCCTGCGTAAACCAGTATAACTATGTGTATGTCGGCAGAGACGTCGTATACAAGATGGAGATGGCTGCCGGCGACTACTTCCACGCCCACTTCGAGTCTAACGTCTACATGATGGGCTTCTACATCGTCCACGAAGACGATCTCAACACCTGCACTCACGGCGGATCGGTTTTCGCCGGTTCGAACATGGTCAACTTCGAGATCCCGACCGATGAGAACGCTACCGAAACATCGCTCAAACCCGGAACGTATTACCTCTTCGTAGATGCATTCGACGAGACCTCCTCCGGCACCTTCACGATGACCTACGAAAAGGGTACCTCCGACCTCGCAGCCTGCAAAGGTATCTGCGTATCGGACTCATCGTACAAAACCTGTGACAGTGAAGGCGAGATCCTCTGCATGTGCAACCAGTCGACCTATCTGCTCTACCCGACCGACTGCAACGCATGGTGCTCCGGCGACACGATGGGCGGACTCAGCGGCGTGTGCGGCACGACGACATCCGATTCGACCTCTAGAAGCGGCTGTATATGCACTTATGACTGTACCGACACCGCAAAAGTCCAGGAGATCTGCCAGGCAGGTTCGCCCTCCAACTGCACCTGCTCGGCAAGCGATCCGTGCGGCTGGAACAACGACGGAGTATGCGATTCGATGTGCGCCGCATTCTTCCCGCTCGACCACTTTGCCGACAATCAGGACTGCCAGTAAAAATCCTTAAAAAATCCACCTCTTAACACTATTTCTCCGTTTTATTTGAATTAAATACATTAAGAGTATAGAAACCTTCTTTAGTTTTTTGTATACAAATGAGGAGGAAAAAATGCGTGATTTTCTCGGAATAGATATCGGATCGACATTCATAACGGTCTTTTCGCGCAACGAAAACAGGGTCGTTTTGAGAAAGCGTCACCGCGGCAGAGCCGGCTCGATGCTGAAAAAGTTCTTCGCGGAGTCTGACAAAGATACGCTTGTAAAGTTCACCGGCAAGTCGGCTAACGAATTTGCAGAGGCTCTCGGAAGCTCCTACATGTCGGAGACCGAAGCGATAAATTCGTGCATCAAAAACGGAAATTACTTCAAAAGCGGAAGCGGCGCGATCATCGACATCGGCGCGTCATCGCTCACAAAATATGTTGTAAAATCAAATGAAATCACAGACATATCATCCAATGCGCTCTGCGCAGCCGGAACAGGTCTCTTCCTCGAGGAGCAGGCTGAACGTCTCTCGATCGACCTCGAAAACATGCCGATGCTCGACATCGACAACCCGCCGGCTATCGCCAGCCGCTGTACCGTCTTCGCGAAGAGCGACCTCATCCACCACCAGCAGGAGGGCAGGACAAAAGACGAGATGTGGGCAGGCATGTGCCGCGCTCTGACGATATCGGCAACGAACACCCTCTTCCGCGGTCTCGAGGTCAAGGGCGAGATCCTTCTCGTCGGCGGAGTCAGCCTCAACGCTGAGGTAGTCCGCTGGTTCAAGAAGCTCTTCCCCGCTGCATTCTGGTCAGTTCCGGAATCGAGCGAAGCGTTTGCCGCCAAGGGTGCCTGCTACAAGGCGGAGACCCCTGTTTCCGAAGTCGATACCGACTGCTTCACCGCACCGACCAGGTCGGAAAGGATGCCGTCGCTCACTCTGAAAAAGAGCAAATATCCGCACTTCATCGACCCGACGATCGACGAAAACCGCAACGAGATCCGCATTCACAAGGATTTTTCAGGCATCAGCGAAGTCATCATGGGAATGGATATCGGATCGACCAGCACGAAGATCGCAGTCCTCACGCTCGACGGGACGCCTGTCCTTGACATCTACCGCAAAACCGGCGGAGACCCGATCAACGCTGCAAAAAAGATATTCGAGGTACTCTTCAGGCTGATGAACCCCGAGCAGGTAAAGATCCGCGCATTCGGAACGACCGGTTCGGGCAGGAAACTCGTAGGCGAGATCTTCGGAGCCGACGCGATCGTCAACGAGATCACCGCCCACGGGACCGGTACCGCATCGATCTACCCCGATGTCGAGACGATCTTCGAGATCGGCGGTCAGGACGCGAAGTTCATCCGCCTCAAGAACGGTTACGTCACCGACGTCAACATGAACTATGTCTGCGCTGCCGGAACGGGCTCGTTCGTCGAGGAGCAGGCAAGAAAACTCGATATCCCGATCGAAAAGGCGGGCGAACTCACCGAAGGGATCGAACCGCCGGTAACGAGCGACCGCTGCACCGTCTTCATGGAGCAGGATATCCGGGCACTTCTGAAACAGGGATTTTTCAAGGAGGAGGTCCTTGCGTCGGTACTCTACTCCGTTACGAAGAACTACCTCAACCGCGTCGTCGGCAACCGCAAGATCAGCCGCGACAAGATATTCTTCCAGGGCGCGACAGCCAGGAACAAGGGGTTGGTCGCAGCCTTTGAAAACCTTCTCGATGTCGAGATGGTCGTCTCGCCCTTCTGCCACGTCATGGGCTGCATCGGCGCGGCGCTCATCGCCTACGAGGAGCTCAGGACTGTCGATCCGCTGAAAGATTCAGCCTTCATCGGTCCTGAATCGGTGACCCTCAAAGTCAGTTCCAGGACTGAGATCTGCAAGCTCTGCAACAACTTCTGCCGCATCAACTTCATCTCGAAAAACGGCGGCGCCGAATCGTCGTGGGGCTACGGCTGCGGCAGGGACCCGGAGACCAAAAGCCGCAAGGAGATCGAGGAATTCCAGCTGGTCAAACTCAGGAACCAGACATTTTTCAGCATCCCGCAGCCGACTGAACCGATCGGGACAGTCGGGATACCGCTTGCGATCTCGAACCAGACATACCTTCCGCTCTGGCGCGAGATGTTCACGCTGCTCAACATAAAAACCGAACTCTCGGCACCATCGACGACCCACAAGATCAAGGAGCTTTCGTCGAAGTTCGCGGCATCTGACTTCTGCTTCCCGCTGAAGACCTCGATCGGTCACACGGCGGAGCTGCTGGACCGCAAACTGCCGGTATTTTTCCCGACGATGATCTCGGCAGGCGACAAGGTCAACTCCGCGATCAGCTTCTTCTGTCCGTACGTCGAAGGTGCTTCGTCAGTCATTTCGAGCACCATGAAGAAGAACGGCATCCACACCGATTCCAGACTTCTCGATCCGGTCATCGACTTCCGCATGACCGACGAGCAGAACGGCGAAGAGATCTATAACGCACTGAAACCGCTGTTCAAAATCACCAAAAAGCAGGTCATAAAGGCATTCTCGACTGCTCTTCAGAACTTCAGGGAGCGTACAGTCGAACTGATCAGCAAGGGCGAAGCATACCTCAAAAAGATGATGGACGAAGAGCGTCCCGTCTTCCTGCTGGTCGGCCGCCCCTACAACCTCTACGACAAGGGCATCAACCTCGGTATCCCCGAGACGATCGCCGGAATGGGCTGGGGAGTCGTCCCGATGGATCTGCTCGACCTCGACGTCTCGGCGCTTGAAAACTCGAACTACTGGAACCTCTTCTGGAACTACGGTCAGCGCATAATCGCAGCACTGCGCCGCGCCAAAAAGGAAAAGATGGTCTTCCCGATCTACCTCACCAACTTCTCGTGCGGTCCGGACAGCTTCATCCTCTCCTTTGCCGAAAACGAGATGAAGGGGCGTCCGATGCTGATCCTCGAACTCGACGAACACGACAGCGACGGCGGCTACCTCACAAGGATCGAGGCGTTCATCGACGTCGTTAAGGGATACCTCAAAAGCAGACCGCAGCAGACGGAATTCCCGCTTCCGGAGATCTTCACACAGACCCGAAGGATCGACATCGGCAAAGTCTGGATACCGCCGATACACATCGTATCGACCCCGCTTTTCGCCGCTGCCTTCAGAGCCTACGGATACGATGCCGAGGCGATACCGCCTGAGACGAAGAAGGAATACAGTCTCGGAAAACGCTATACCCGCGGACAGGAGTGTCTGCCGATGATCCTGACGCTCGGCGGTTTCATGAACCAGGCGAAAAAGGATCCTGAAAGGCGCCACGTCCTCTTCATGCCGACCTCTGAAGGTCCGTGCCGTTTCGGTCAGTACAACCTGCTCGAAAGGATCGCCTTCGAAAACGCAGGTCTCAAAAACGTCGATATCTTCTCGCCCTCGAGCGTAAACTCATACCAGGGGATCGAAGAGGAGCTCTGGCGCTACCTGATGCCGGCGATGATGACCGGTGACATACTCCTTAAATTAAGAACAAAAACAAGACCTTACGAAAAAACCAAAGGCGATGTAGACGCACTTTTCGCAGAATCGCTGGCAAAACTGATCGCGCTCTTCGAAAAACGCGAAGACCCGAAATACGCGCTGCGTGAAATCGCCAAAAAATTCGCGGCTATCCCCCGCTACACCGAGAAAAAACCGCTCGTCGGCATCGTCGGCGAGATCTACGCCCGCTGCAACGAGTATGCGAACGGTCACGTCATCGATGTCGTCGAAAAGAACGGCGGCGAAGCATGGCTCTCGCCTATCCACGAGTGGATGCTCTACACCGCATGGCTCCAGAACTACATGTCGCGCAAGAAAAAGTTCTCGATCTTCGGCGCGAGCGAATCGCTTCTGAAAAACATCTACCTTTTCAGGACCGAGGAGGCATACTACAAGCTTGCCGGCGAACTTCTGGCGGACAGACACGAACCGCCGGTAGACACCGTAATCAAGGAGGGCATGAAGTACATCCACCCCGAATTTGCCGGAGAGGCGATCCTCACCATCGGGCGCGGGATCATGTTCGCTAAGCAGGGCGCAGCGATGATCGTCAACATCGCACCGTTCGGCTGTATGCACGGAACGATCACCGACTCGATCTTCCAGGAGATCAAGAGCGAATACAAAATCCCTGTTGTTTCACAGTTTTACGACGGCGACATAAAAATCAACGGCAAGGTTGCCGACATTTTGAAAATGAGATAAAAAATGACCAATAACCCTGAAAACGGGACGCAGCACCCGATAAACGGAAACAGCGAAGGGAACACCTCCGACATACTGGACATCTCCATCCCGAAGCCGGAAGATCCGCGTGACAGGAAACTCCCCTGGTATGACATTGTCGGGCAGTCGAAAGCACTCTGGAACAAGCTTATCCACCTGAATGCAGACCCGCACGACATCGCACTCGGTCTGGCAGTCGGGATATTCATCGGATTCCTGCCGATCATGGGCATCCAGATGACCGTTGCACTCCTGGTAGCGCTGCCCTTCAGACACGTCAACAAGGTTGCCGCGACTGCCGGAGTCTGGATCACGAACCCGATCACGGTCATCCCGATCTACGCATTCATCTACTGGGTCGGCACATTCCTCTACCCCACTTCGCACGTCATCAACGCGACGACTCTGATGTCCAGGATGACAGACGTCCTGAAGCTCGACGGATTTGTCGCACAGACCAAAGGCTTTCTGGCGCTCGGCGTCGACATCTTCCTCCCGATGTGCATCGGAGGCGCGGTCGTCGGTGCAGTTGCCGCAGTCCCGACATACATTTATACAAAGAAAGCCTTTGAAAAATACCGTGCCCGCAAATCGGCGAAAACGGCAGGAGCAGCGAATGATCAACAGTAACCAGAATGAAATATACAAACTTCTCGAAGAGAGCGGCGGATCAAAAGTTGCTGAGAAATTCCGCGGAGTTACGGTTTTCGACCTCGAAACGACCGGTTTGGAGCCTTCATCTGGCGACAGGATCACCGAAATCGGCGCGATAAAGCTTTCCGGCAACCGGATCTGCGGCGTCTTCAAAACCCTGATCAACCCGGAAAAACCGATCTCGCAATTCATCACCGAGCTGACCGGCATCACAAACGAGATGGTCGAAAATGCACCGAAAATCAAAGATGCGCTGCCGCTCTTCATGGATTTTGTCGGCTGCGACATGCTCGTCATGCACAACGCAAAGTTCGACGGCTCGGTCCTCCAGTACGAGATGAAAGAGTACAACATCGACAAAGAACTCCATTGTTTCTGCACACTTCTGGCTTCAAGGAAGTATATAAAGTCGGCAAACTACAAACTTTCGACTCTCAAAAACACCCAGAATCTGAGAACTATCGGCACTATGCACCGTGCGATCTCGGATGCCTTCGTAACGGCTCAGCTCTACCTCAAACTGATAAAAAACTGGGGGATCGACTCTTCGCAGACTCTCACCAACGGAGTCGAAAAGCTCCTCGGATCGATGGAGCCGGACGATATTTTTATTCTGGATCCGAAAATCCTGAACTCTTCAAATTGAACTTTTCACCCCGATTCATATAATGTCCGGTCATTTTGTTGGATAGTGAGATGTCTGTATGCTGAATGTAGTTTTGGTTGCTCCGGAAATACCTCAAAATACTGGTAATATAGCGCGTTCAGCCCTCGCTCTCGGGATGAAGCTCCACATCGTCGGACCGTGCGGGTTCAGCCTCGAGACAGCAGCCGTAAAGCGTGCCGGAGTAGACTACTGGAAGTATGTGGATATCACGAAATGGGAGGATCTCGACACGTTTCTGGCGTCAAACGACACCGAAAAAATGCACTTCTTCTCCAAAAGGGGAAAGATCCGCTACGATTCGGCACGCTACAACAGCGGAGATTTTCTCGTTTTCGGCTGCGAATCCGCAGGTCTGCCGGCAGACATCCTCGAAAAGTACGGGAATCAGAGCCGTTATCTGCCGATTTCCGACACCAGGATCCGCAGTTTGAACCTCGCCAGCGCGGCAACGGCTGCAATGTACGAGGCTATGCGTCAGCTCGATTTTAAGGAGGCATGATGATCAGGCTTATGCATATGAACAATGTCGAAGAGCGCAACCGCGCACTGATGCTTTTTGCATACAACTTCCTCGCGACATCGATCATGGTCATGGGCCGGATCGTGCGCGACACCCTCTTCCTGAACAAGTACAAGGGCGACCGCCTCATGCTTTCGCTCATGTACATCGGAGTCGCGATAATCGTCTCGACGGCGACCTTTTTTTACACGAAAAGAAGCTCCTTCTATCGGCTGGACAAGCTGATCCAGGGCACATTTTCGATAGGGATAACACTGCTTCTGGTCTTTATCGCCCTGGTCAGCGCAGACGTCACGCCGGCCTACTCGATACTCTACATTTTTATCGAGCTGCTCGGCGCCTTTATGATGTTCCAGTTCTGGTCGTTCACGAACGAGCTGCTGGATTCCAGAGAGGCGAAGCGTATTCTGGGGCTTATCGGCGGCGGCGGCATCGTCGCGAGCATCATCGTCGGTAGTTCCGTCGGAAAGCTGGTGAAGCTTCTAGGCGGCAAGGTGCAGTTCCTGCTCTTCATCAACGCCTTTTTCATGCTCTGCTGCATACTGATCGTCCGCCACATGGGCAAAAGATACAGGCTGAGGCTACAGCGCGGCGTCGTCGCGAAGACGGTCTCGACCAAGCAGGCGGAGATCTCTGCCCAGGTCAGCATCACCAAAACGCCTTACGTCAAGTACATCGCGATAATGACCGGTCTCATCTATCTGGTCACGACGCTTGTAGACTACCAGTTCAAGATCGTCGCCTCCGACAAAATCGCCGACCCGCAGCAGCTGGCATCCTACTTCGGCTTCATCTACTCGATTTTCGGCGGTGTTTTTTCACTTCTGTTCCAGTTTTTTGCGACCTCTAAGCTGCTCAAATACAGCATCTTTATGAGTCTCGGCATACTTCCGGCAGTGCTCACGATCGGCTCGGTTTTCTATATCGTGCTCCCGGCTGACTGGGTCATGTTCACATACGCCGGCATCAGTTTCGTGGCGCCTCTTGTCGCAATAACCATGGCAAAATCGGGCGATTCTGCATTCAGATACACCATCAACGATGCAGCTATACAGCTGCTCTACATCCCGCTTGACGCAAGGATCAAAAGCAGGACAAAGGCGCTGATTGACGGGATGGTCAAACCGACCTTCATCGGCATCTCCGGTCTCATCCTCTTCGCCATCAGCTACATGGGGAGGCAGGGCTGGATAAACTCAGACGTCAAGCTGATCTCCTGGATCGTGACCCTCGTCGGATGCGTCTGGATCCTCACGATCATCGGGATCCGCGGGCGTTACCTCGCAGTCCTCATCGACAACATCAAAAAGAAACGCTTCGGCTCCAATCAGCTCACGGTCCAGTCCGGAGTCATCCAGAGCATCATCGAAAGGGCGATCGAATCGGGTGAAGACGAAGAGGTCGCAATGGCGATCGACATGGTCGAAAGCAGCAGCTCATTCAAGCTCGGTCACAAATTCGTTCCGCTTCTGGCAAAGGCTTCACCGAAGATCAAGGTCAAGATACTGGCGCTGCTGCGGAGCATGGAGAGCCGCTTTTACACCTACGACGTCCTTCAGCTCCTGAGCTCGACCGACGAAGAGGTGCTCTGCGAAGCGATCCTCACCTACGGATACATGCAGATGGAGAAGTCGATAAAGCTCATTGCAGCCTTCCTCGACAGCGAAAAAGTCCAGGTCCGCCGTGCGGCAGTCATAAGCCTGATAAAGTTCGCAGGGATCAGCGGAGTTATGATAGCGGGCAGCCACCTCTCCTCGATGATCAGCTCGGAAAACGAAATAGACCGCGCATCAGCGGCATACATCCTCGGCGAAATCGGGCAGAAGAATATGGATCAGCAGCTCTTCGCGCTTTTGAACGACAAGAGCGTTGCAGTAAGGCGTGAAGCAGTCTTCGCTGCGGCAAAAATCGATTCCAACATCTTTATTCCGAAACTTTTCTACATGCTCTTCGACCGCGGAGTAAGCTTTGATGTCGAGAAGGTCCTTTCAAAACTCGGAGACAGGATCCTGGTCCCCGCCGAAGATATCCTGAACAACAATCTCGAAAGCAACAGACTCAAGATCGAGGTCGCGAAGCTGCTCGGCGATATCAGGTCACACAAGGCTCTGGCGCTTCTCTGGCAGACTCTCAACAGCCGCAGCGACGAGATCCGCACAATCGCCCTCAACAGCATGAAAAAGCTTATCAACGATTTTCAGGATTTTTCGATCGACAAAGAGGAGCTCAAAAAGCTGCTCCTCAAGGAAATTTCTCAATATTTCCAGATACTTTACAGTTCAGTAGCCATAAAAAAGGCATTCAAGACGCACTACCTCTGGGATGTCGTAGACAGAAAGCTGCAAAACTGCTTCCAGCGGATCTTCTCAATACTTTCGCTGATGTACGGCAATTCGCTCTTTGACAACATCTACTTCAACCTGACGCAGAAATTCGTTTCGCACACACAGCGTTCAAACGCGCTCGAGATAGTTGACAACATCGTTGACAAAGAGATACGCCCGATCATCGTTCCGCTCATCGAGAGTTCCGACGATGAAGAGAGACTCAGGCTGGGTTATTCGTTCTTCAACGTCAAGAAAATACAAGTTGCCGAAATACTTGACGAATTTCTTCTTGACGACTCTGAGTGGGTGCGTTCGATCACACTTTATGTAATTGCCCACGAGAACTTTGTCGAGATTTACGACAGGATCGAGATCTTCCTTTACGATCCGTCACCGACTGTGCGTGAAGCAGCCCTCTACGCGATGAATTACCTGCATCTCAGGGTCGCAGGAGAGGACAAAGCGTCGCTTTTGAACGATTTCGACAATTCGCTGAGGCTTTACGCCGCAGAGATTTTTCAGGAAAACTAGGAGGAGCCATGCTGACACGAGTAGAAAGAGTCCTTGCTTTAAAAAATGTCGAGCTTTTTCACGATATTCCGGGTGAAGTTCTGGCTGATATCGCCGTTCTGCTCGAGGAGGAGACCTTCGAGGACGGGCAGTACATCGTAAACGAAGGCGACATCGGAAAGGAGCTCTACATGATCATCAAGGGCGAAGTCAACGTCGTAGTCGGAGGCAACAGAGTCGCAGTAATGAAGGCAGGCGCGGGCTTCGGCGAAATGGCGCTCATTGACAGCCAGCCCAGAAGCGCCGACATCATCGCATCAGGTCCGGTCCTTGCGCTCAAAATGGAGAGTGAAGACTTCCTCGAGATCCTGAAACAGCGTGACGAAGTCGCACTCGGCATCATCCGCGTCCTCAACCAGAGGATACGCGATCTCAACCAGAAAATTGCCGAATTAAATCAAAAAGTTGCAGAAAAGAACAAATAACCTCTCACTATAATTTCACAATGAAACACCTAGATGTCGCAGCCGCCGTGATCGAGTTTGACGGCAGGATCCTTGCACTCCAGCGCGGAGCGTCAAAATGCGCAGAAACAGCATACAAATTTGAATTTCCCGGCGGAAAAATCGAGCCCGGCGAAACCCCTTCAGAGGCGCTCATGCGGGAACTCCGCGAGGAGCTCGACCTTGACATCGCGATCACGGAAGATGACTTCCTGACCGCCGTTGACCACACCTACCCCGAATTTTCGATAACACTCTACTGCTATTTCTGCCACGCAAAAACAGACCGCTTCACCCGGAAAGAGCACATTTCACACGTTTGGGCGACACCAGACGAACTCGAAAAACTTGAATGGGCTCCGGCAGATCTGCCGGTTTTGAAAAAGCTGGGATCGTAACTTACAGGGAATGCGAATCCCTGACACACATGACATAGTAGCCATCGTAAAGCTTATTGACGTGACCTACGTTTCCGTTCCTGAAAGTCACAAACCATGCATCGCTGCTACTATTGACATAGGTAGAAGAAGACCAGAAATAAATGTTCGGCATATTCTGCAAGAAGTTGTGTCTGCCCTAGCTGAAAATCGTATGAGCTCGTAAATCGCAAACATCCTCCGTTTCAAAAGTCCGAAAGCCGGCTTGCGCACTGGTGCGGTTAAGAGTTTCTGACAGAATTGTCAAAATAGTCAAATAGAGCAGATATTATTTTTGACAAAATTGACAAAAAGAGCATTCTATTAAGAGTTTATGACCAAACTGTCAGAATAGTCAAACAGGAGGATCTTATGGAAATAAAGAGAGACACATATCTGGAAAAATTAAAAATCCGGATGCACAACGGATTTA
>JAGAAT010000009.1 GCA_017615095.1 bacterium | reverse complement strand
TGGAGCTTTCCCACAACATCGTCAAGGTGATAATCGTAGACCTTGAGGACAAGCCAGGCGAACTGCTTGAAATAACAAGGCTTTTAAGCGAAAACAACATCAATATCGACTACATCTACACACTCTCCTACGGAAGGAAATCGGCCTATATCGCAATCAAAACATGGGATATGTCGGCGACCGAGGAGATCCTCATCGAAAACAACATCAGGATCGTAACACTTGAAGATATAACAAAGAAATAGGTTTTTTCATGTTCAAAAAATTATTTTTTTCGGCACTTTTCCTTCTGCTTTGTCTGACGGCAGCCGCACAGGAAGCCGCTTCCGAGGCTGCGGAAGAGAATCCGGCAGAAGCACAAAACGCAGAAACACAGCCGGCGGCGGAACAGGGACCCCGGCAGGAAGCACAGCAACCGGCGGCTGAAGCCGAACCTGCCCCCGCAAGTCAGGAACAGGCTGAGGCAGACGACGAACCGGATGAGGGTGCCGGTCCCGAAATGGCGTCTGAGATAACTGACAAGAAGGATGACGAGAAACAGGCTAACGGCGTCCTCATCAAGACTAAAGCCGGCAAGCCGTTGAAGTATTTCGAGCTCTACGGATACTTCGGAGTCGCGAACAACTTCACCTACAACATGATGCTGAGCGGCAACAACCCATACCTGTCATCCCGCAACACCATCAACAACGTCACGACCGACGAGACGACCGGAGAAAAGGTTCTGAAATCTTCGGACGAGCGAGTACTCAACTGGGCGTGGCTGAAGCTGCACCTTGAACCTGTCATCAACATCGCCGAAATAATCGAGATCCACACGAAGCTGTCGATCTTCGGCAACACGGCTCTCGGTGCGGACAACTACGAGATCGACAGGAAAACCAACGGACTTCTCCGCGACGCACAGCTGGCGACCTCGGCAAACATAATTTTCGAGGGTCTCTGGGGCGTTTTCGATACGCCGATCGGAGAGCTCAAGATCGGAAGGATGCCATTCCACTGGGGTCTCGGGATACTCTACAACGAAGGCAATCGCTTCAACTCGCAGTCCTCGGGGAACTATCTCGACAGGATCCAGCTCACGATCCCCGTTTTCAAGTTCAAGATCATCCCGGCGTTCGACCTTGCCTCGACCGGAATGCTCGATAAATTCCACGACTACCTCATCGACGCCTCGCAGAAGGACGACGGCTTCAACGTAAGCCTCATGTTCACGATGCAGGAGGACGATCAGGCGATCCTGATGAACAAGCTGATGAACGACAAGACTGTCATCGAAGCCGGCGCAATGGTCATGTTCTCGTGGAAGAACAACAGCTCAGGCACTTGGAAGGATGAGGACAAAACGGTGAACCCGACAGGCGACCACCTCGTCGATCCCGACAAGGTTTACGCCTACACCAGTCAGAGCGCGAAGCTCTGGAAACTCGATGCATGGTTCAAACTGCACCTCAGGAACTTCTCGTTCCAGACGGAACTTGCATTCCTGACCGGCTCGATCGGCAAGATCCTGATGGATGACGGCAAGGAGAAGAGTGTCGATACGATGCAGGTAGGCTTTGCGATCGATATGGTCTACCGCATAATCCCGAGAAAGTTCCACATGTCATTCCTCACCGGTCTGGCATCGCCCGACAGTGCGGATTATGTTCAGGGCGACTCCTGGAACACGCCCGGACTCGCAGTCAAAAACTCGGCGGTCAACTCCGACAGATCGGTCGACAACTTCCGCTTCAACAAGGATTACAACTTCAACTCGGCGCTCTGGAACCAGTTCCTCGGCAGATTCACGGCCGGCTACTACGCAAGCCTCGAGGCTGATTACTTCTTCATCGACGACCTCAAGGGTTACCTTGGTCTGACCTACTCGATGGCACTGAAAAAGAACAATTCGCTCGGAGGCAAAGGGCTTCCGAATGCAGTCGAACCCTACATCGGGATCGATTATGCCAACAAAAGCGGCTTCCGTCTCGGCACAAGGTATCAGTTCGGAGTTCCGCTTTCAGGTCTTGACACCGACGAGCACGACACCTACTTCTTCCACTTTCTCAACGTCTACATCGGCGTAGTTTTCTAAAATCCGCTGACCTCTGAATGTCCGGCAAGAGCTTCATAGCCATCGACCTAAAGTCGTTTTTTGCCTCGGTCGAGTGCGTTGAACGCGGTCTCGATCCTCTCGATACGAACCTCGTAGTTGCCGATGCCGGAAGGACCGAAAAGACGATCTGTCTGGCGGTGACTCCTTCGCTGAAGGCTTACAAAATCGCAGGCAGGGCAAGGCTTTTCGAAGTCATCCGGCGCGTAGCCGAAGTCAACTCGGAACGCAGGGCAGCCATCCCGGGCGGCAGATTTTCAGGCAAATCGTATTCCGCCGGCAAGCTGAAAAGTGATCCGTCGCTTGAACTCGATTTTCTGACCGCGACACCGAGAATGGCACTCTACAAAAGCAAGAGTATGCAGATTTACCGCATATATCTGCGCTATGTCGCGCCTGAAGACATCCACGCATATTCCGTAGACGAGGTTTTTATCGACGCGACTCAGTATCTTCACGTCTACAAACTCTCCGCACACCAGTTCGCCGTAAAGCTCATCAGGGAGGTGCTGAAAGAGACCGGTATCACGGCAACGGCAGGGATCGGCACGAACCTCTATCTCTGCAAAGTGGCGATGGATATCGTCGCGAAGCATGTCGAACCGGACAGTGACGGAGTCAGGATCGCCGAGCTCGATGAAAAAAGTTACCGTGAAAAGCTTTGGGAGCATACACCCATCACCGATTTCTGGCGGGTCGGCCGCGGGATCGCAGACAAGCTTGAAAAGCACGGGATCCGCACGATGGGCGATATCGCACTCATGTCAATAAACCGTGAAGACCTGTTTTACAGGCTGTTCGGTGTCAATGCGGAGTTACTTATCGACCATGCGTGGGGCTGGGAACCCTGCACGATGGCAGCGATAAAGAGCTATCGGAGCGAGGCGAAGAGCCTCAGTTCGGGACAGGTCCTCCCGAAGCCGTACGATTTCGAGCACGCCGGACTGATCGTCCGGGAGATGACGGATCTCCTCGTTCTGGAGCTCGTCTCAAAACACTTCGTTACCGACCAGATGGTGCTTTCGATAGGCTACGACGTCGAAAACATCACTGATCCGGAGAATCTGAAGAAATTCGACGGGGAGATAACGACCGACTGGTACGGCCGCAGAGTCCCCAAATCGGCGCACGGCTCGATCAACCTCCGTCAGAAGACCTCATCGACCGAACTGATCCTCGAGGCAGTAACAGAACTGTACGAACGGATCGCAGACCCCGGGCTCCTTATCCGCCGCATCTACGTCATCGCGAACCGCATAAAGCGCGAAGACGAAACAGGCAGCAGCGACCTCATCGAACAGACCGACCTTCTCGAGCTGTTGAACGACGAACCGATCAGATACGGATCGGAAGAGTCGAACCTTCAGCGTGAACGGAGACGGCAGCACGCGATACTCGACATACAAAAAAAATACGGCAAAAACGCAGCACTCAAGGCAATGAATTTTGAGGATGGGGCGACGACGATCGAGCGGAACGGCCAGCTCGGCGGTCACAAGGCATAAAAATGGACGAAAGATACGCAAAAATAATAAATCTCCCGCACCACGTCTCGGCGAAGCATCCGCAGATGCCGCTCAACAGCCGTGCAGCGCAGTTCGCACCGTTTGCGGCACTCAGCGGCTACAACGACGATATCGGCGAGACCGTAAAAGAGGCGCTCGAGACCTTTACGGACGGGACAGACTACGATAAAAGTGAAGATCCGTCAGGAGAAAAAAACACCGAATGATTTCACATCTTGTCAAATTCGTTACTTTTTTTATGAATTCTGTACAATTCGGCACTGATTTTTGAGGGATTGTGATGGTAACAAGTGAAAAACTGATCAAATTCGTTTCGGTCGCGATTGCCGCCGCGACAGTATTATTCATTATAGTCGTGATCGTACAGGAGCTCGCGAAACCCGCGTCGATGCTCGACAGGATCATATCCGAAAAGTGCGCGACGCTCACAAAAGCAGACAACGCTCCTGAGAGTGAAGCCGAACTCAAAAAAATCGGAAGCGAATGCGTTTTAGTCCCGGACGGAGACTCTGACTTTGCAAAATCGCTTAGGAATTTTGCAAGACTCAGGAGTTTTGACTACCTCTTTTCGGGCAAAGCCGGAGTTCTGCTGAAGCAGAGGACTTCAAACTTTGAAAGTGAGGCGAAATTCATTCTAGATTCATTCCGCGGCAGAGAACCAGAAAAGATCCCGGATTCGAAACTTACCATCACCGCTGCTATGTACAGCCCGTCGGGAGAACCGGTGATCACCGCCTCCTACGACGGGACTTCTCTTCACCAGATCGCAGACAACCTGCCTGAATTATTCGGCGAAATCGCAAAAATCAAGCAGCTGGATCTTAAAAGCCTGAAGCTCATGCTCTACTTCCATTCCGAGTATGCCTACCTTGAAAACAAGTCGCCGGATTACCTTAACCAGCTTCCGCAGCCGCTTGTTGACGGGCTCTACATCAAGTCACGCGGGGCAAAACTAAGAGTCCTTCCGTGGGAGTATTCAAACAAACCGCTCAGCGTTCTCGACAGAAAGGGGCGTCAGTACGGACTGGAGAAGGAAGAGTACACAAACGAACTTGCAACAGTCTGGTTTTACAGGACTTTCCAGTTTTTGGAAGGCAAGCCGTTCCTTGGACCGGCGGCTCTGGAAAAAGGCGAAATGTCGCCGGCGCTTGCACTCAGGCACATCGCTAAGCACCTCAAAAACTCTCAGGAGCAGGACGGCTCCCTGCCCGCTGAACTGGATATAAAGTCGGCAAAACCCGGCAACGGGAAGCTTTCGCCGACCGCACTCTCCCAGGTTGCAGAGATGATGATCAAAGCCTCGGAACTTTTGGAGGACAGCGAGCTGAAAGCCTCCGGCCTAAGGGCTTTGGGATATGCGAAAAGCAGGCTGGAAGAGGATAAAACGGCTGCCGCAGCCTATCTGATCGCAGCAGATTCTGTTTCAGATGAGCTTGACCGCGAAGAACTTTCAAAAATCTATACCGGGCTTTTGGGCGGTGACGAGGCTGTCCGCAAGCTGATTTCGCAAAAACCTGTTTACGCCGGGATTTTCCTTGAGGCTTTCAGGCTCTACGCAAAATCAGGCAAAGCAGGAAAGCTCTCTGAGCTAATTGATCTCGCGTTTTCAGGCTACGACGGGCTGAACGCCGAAGAGAGACTCAGATTTATCGGGCATTTTCCCGCGCTGAGACTCGACAACAGTGCTGAAGGCTTTGAAAAAATTAAAAATTTTTACCAGGCGCAATCTGATTTCCTTGAAAACCATAAATTCGATCACCGCAGATTCGGCTTTTACCAGGGCACATTTGTTCAGGATCCTAAGCGACAGGCACCCGATTTTACGCTCTCGCTTCTGGTCTCATCAGGGCTTGCCAGGGCTGCTGCGCAAGGCTACACGAAACCCGGTTCCGATTCAGCCGGCACCTACATCCGCTATCTGATCGTGACCGACGACGACCTCAAAAAATGGGGTGACCCGAAGGCAAAAATCAAATCGCAGGGCGGAGTCAGAACATCGCCGAACGGCAAGACCGTCACGCTTCAAAACACGGCAAGGGCGGCCTCTTTCTTCATCGACATGCTTTCGGAGGCAAAAAAATGAACAGCTTTACCTGCAAGGTCTGCGGAGGCTGCTGCTCCGGTGACGGCTCGGTTTTTCTCTTTACGGACGATGTCACGGAACTTGCAAAAAACTTCTCTATGCCGCTCCAGGACTTTGTTTCAAAGTACACTGACTTTATCCTGCTTGAGTACAGCGACGACGTTTTCGAGTTTTCATACATGCCGTATCTCGTGCTGAAAAAAGAGGGCGACACCTGCATTTTCAACCGTGAAAAACGCTGCTCCATCCACGCATTCAAGCCCTTCCAGTGCCGGAGCACACCGTTCGTGATCGAGTTTTTCACGAACAAAAAGTGGAGGAACTTTCTGAAGCAGAACTGCCCCGGGCTTGCGGGGATGACAGAAAAGGATTTCAGTCAGTACCGCCCGCTCGCCGAGGAGAGCCGCAGGAAAAACAAGGATTACGAGATTTTGCTCCGCAAGAACGGATTCAGCCTTGAGAAGATTCTTGACATCAGGTTGCCAGACCCGAAGATAATATCAGTAGATGATTGAATTTATTGATCTTTTATCTTTTCGCCGCGAAGAGTGTTCTCTAAGATCTCAGTGACCTTGACCTTTACGATTTTGCCGACATCACCCGGCTCAGAGTTAATGACGTGCGTCACAAGATTATGCTCGCTGCGCCCCATCAGCGTGCCGCCGCGCGGACTTTCGGATTCGACCAGAACGCCGATCGTGCGCCCGAGATAACGACCGCGCACCTCTTTGATCTTCGAACGCTGAAGGTCCAAAAGCCGGTTCAGGCGCTCGAATTTTTCCTCTTCCGGGACATCATCGGCCATCTTTGACGCCTTCGTGAAGGGTCTGACCGAGTAGTTGAAGGCAAAAATCGAGTCATAGCAGACACGGTCAACAAGCTTCATCGTATCCTCGAACTCGCTGCGAGTCTCGCCCGGGAAACCGACGATGAAGTCGCTGCTGAGTGCGATATCCGGACAGTATTTTCGTGCAAGCTCCATCTTTTCGAGGTAATTCTCCACCGTGTAGCGGCGGTTCATCTCGCCAAGTATCCTGTTGTTCCCGGACTGAGCCGGCAGATGAAGATAGGGCATAAGGTTCGGTATGTCGCGGAACGCCTTTGCAAGACGCTCGCCGAAATCCTTCGGGTGGCTCGTGATGAAACGGAGCCTTTCGACACCCGTTTTCGCCGAAACCTGCTCAAGAAGGTCGGCAAAATCGCTCCCCGTCTCGGGATCGCGGTAGCTGTTGACATTCTGCCCCAAAAGCGTGACATCCTTAACGCCGTTTCCGACCAAGACCCTCACCTCGTCAATGACAGCCGCAGTCGTCCGGCTAACCTCGCGGCCGCGGACGAACGGAACGATACAGTAGCTGCAGAAGTTGTTGCAGCCGTGCATGATCGTTACGCAGGCAGAGTAAGGCTCGAAAAAGGCTCCGCGTGACGATTCGGGAAAGATCTCCTCCCGCAGCAGCGATTCGCTCGCCGTCGCGATGTAGGGGAATATATCGCCCTCTGCCGCCTGAGGTATCTGATCCTCAGAACCAGGTCCGAAGACACCGTCAACGTATGGTGCCTTCTCGATGACCTGCTCTTTCAGCTGTTGGGCGACGCAGCCCATGACAAAGATCCTGACACCACTGCGCTTTCTTAAAGGCAGGAACCTGCCAGTGCAGCTGAAGACCTTGAGAAGCGGCTTCTCGCGGACACTGCATGTGTTGATGATGATCAAATCCGCCTCTTCGGGATCTTCGGTGTACTCCCAGCCGGCCTTTTTCAGC
Source organism: bacterium (assembly GCA_017615095.1). Taxonomy (GTDB): domain Bacteria; phylum UBP6; class UBA1177; order UBA1177; family UBA1177; genus UBA1177. The sequence continues at coordinate 12,753 of JAGAAT010000009.1, read as the reverse complement.
ATTACTGCGACCCTCTCGCTGTCGTAGACATTCATCTGACAGCCGAATGTCTGTATAAAAAACTTCTTCAATGCTCCTCCGAAAAGCAAAAAAAAACGGGGGTTGCCCCCCGTTCATAAAAAACAGAACCAAAACCTACGGAATAGCGTAGCTGCCTACGAGGTAAACATACTTTCCGCCAAGCGCGTAAACCTGACCAAGACCGTTCGAAACGACCGGACCGTCAGCCATACGTGCATCGCTTTCGACGTCAACGTTTCCTTCCATAAGCGTATCCTTAACTGACGAAGAGAATACCTCGACGCCGAGGTCGGAGTCTTTGACCCTCTTGACCTGAAGAACAAAGATGACCTGATTGGAAATCGACCTCTTGTCGCGTTCAAGCTTCGAAGTTCCGCAGTTTACAACAGCATACTTGAATGTGCTCTTCTCTTCCGAGCCGAGAGCAGCCATAGACGGTCTTGCGCACGATTTCGGTGATGTATTGACATCATATACCCACGCAGTGTTGGAAACAGGAGCCGGAGTCTCTCCGGTATCGCCTGTATCAGTCGGTTCGGTATCACCGGTATCGGTAGCGGTGTCGCCTGTATCAGTCGGTTCAGTGTCGCCGGTATCAATAGCGGTATCACCTGTATCTGCCGGATCCTCATCGCCAGTATCAGCCGGCTCGTCATCACCCGTGTCTGCCGGTTCAGCATCGCCGGTATCAGCAGGATCATCGTCGCCTGTATCGGTTTCATCCTTCTTGTGGTTCTTTTTCGTTGCGCCGCTGTTCTTACTGAAAACGACCATACTCGGGTTAGCTACCCATTTGTAGTCGCTCTCGCTATCACCGTCACGGAGATAACCGCCGGCAACAGCGATAACGATCTCGCTCTCCTCTCTGTCATCCATAGTGATTGCAGTTGCGGAAGGAGCGATGATACCGGTCTTCATAAGGTTGGAGTCGTCTCCGCCGTTTCTCGAAGAGAACGAAAGGGGTTCGACCTTTCCTTCGCTTACGATTTCGATGAAGTTTTCACCAGTTACAGGTGTTTCTGCGCCCTCGTTTTTCGAGTCAATCGAACCGCCGACAACTGCGAACTTCGGAGTAACGGTCTTTACGCCGTTTTCATCGATCTCGACATCTGAAATGTCGGCAAGCGCGTGGTTGCAGCGACCGACTTTAAGATTACCGAAAGGCTCGACACTCGGAACTCCGTTTACAAAGGATACTTTGTAGATGCCTGTCGTACCGTTACCGTTCGAATCGCAACCGCCTACGATGTAAGCTGCGCCGTCGATCGTGATAGCCTTCGCCTTTTCGACAGCAGCACCGATAGAGGGAAGCAGATTGTAGCTGTCCTTCTCGGGGTTGTAATACCAAAGCTGATCGTTAAGCGTCTCTTTATCTTCCCTGCCGAGACCGAGAACGACCTTTCCCTTTTCGGTTCCGTCATCAACAAAAGCTGCGACGAAATCCATAAGCGGCTTCTCAAGCTTCCTGACCTCTTTGCTGGTAAGCTTAGCCATATCGAAAACCATAGCCTTATTTGAAACTTCTTCGAAGTCGAAGAGGTATCCGCCCGCCATGAAGACGTCTCCGTTCTTCAGCGTTACTGCCGCAGATCCCTTTGCACCGTCGGTTTCGACATAGGATTCAAGCGCAGTGCCGTCCGGGTTTGTTCTGTCTCTGACGACTCTTGTGAAATCGCCGACAGCCGAGAGGAAGATATCTACTGAATAGTTCTTGGTATCGTCGTAATAAATGCCGTCAACGCCGCCCGTCATTTTGAGCTTTTCGTTCGCGTTGGTGACCTCTACGAAGAAGCGGTAATAGGTTCCCTTTTTGAGAGATCTGGTAAACTCCTCTTTTCCGTTTTTATTGCTGTCGACTCTGATGAGCTTACGGTCAGCATAAACATAATCTTCATTGACATCCGACTTCGAGTAGATCGAAAGAAGGACCTGATCGTTCTTGTTGATGCAGTAGGTGTAATCACCCTTCATCTCATCGTCATACTCAAAATCCTGACAATTGCCGTTGTCGGTCGGCAGCTTCAGCGAAATTCTGAAATCACCGGTACTGCCCGAGTCGCAAGAAACCAGCGCGAAAAGCACCGAAAAAACCAGCGACAGAAAAAGCATTTTTTTCATTAAACCCTCCAAATTGTCGGCTGTTATTACTTGTTGTCCCACTCGACAGTCTTTCCGTTAGGCTCATCCGTTCTAGTGCCGTAGTAAATACCGACAGCTGCGCCGGCAATTACGATCACAGCGCAAGTGGTGATGAACCATGTCGATTTGTAAAAAGGAGTCTTCTGGATCTCTGCCATCGATTCCTCTTTGTCATCGTTAGCGCTGTCGTTGATGTTGCCCTCGAAGTAAAAATTCTCTCCGACCTTGAGGTTGACGCCGGCCTGTGGTTGAGGCTCCTCCTGGGAATAGACAGGAAGAACAATGCAGATGACCAAAAGCGTAACAAGCAATTTTGTGAAAACTTTCATCTCTCTACCTATTAAAAAGTTGTCCAAGTCTATCAATTCAGCGTAAAATGCGGCGGGTTTTACCAAATTTCACATTAACAGTCAAAATTTTTCGTATAAAAAGAGCCTTTATTATTATGTTGTTGAAAAAAGGGTGAAAATGCCGGATCAGCGGCCGAGGATCGAGCTCAGAAAATCACCCTCGAGGTTGATGCTGCCGCGAAATTCAGGCTTTGAATACATCGAGCAGAAATCGACATTTTTGTTTCTCGGTCTGGGCTTTGCCGGTCTCTTGTGCTTGGAGAGAAAAAACGAGATCACATCGTCATGCTGCTTTTCGATGACGGCTATCGCAGCATCACGCGACACGGAATCGGCGTCTGTCAGCTCGGAAGTTTTCGAATAGCAGACCTCTCCGCTGGACGCGACATAAACCAAAGTGACTATCCGGTTCCCTTTTTCGGTCGAATTTACCTGTGTCTGAATGTGATAACTGACCCCGTCAGGCGTGATATTTGTGTTGAAACCGGGGAAAACAGGCATGATTAATCTTCGTTTTCACCGCGGATGTATCTCGAGATCCTTCTTCTGCGGCGGAAGGTCTTTCTGGCTTTGACGCCGTCGACCTGCTTGAGGTAAATTTTGCCGGCGCTGATCTCGCGAAGTGCGACAACCGGCTCTTTGTTGCCCTGATCATTGCTGATAAGCGCTCCGACCGGATTATTTTCCTTGTCGAGAAGCTGTCTCGTGCGCTTTGCCGCGAGAATAATGAGTTCCATTCTGTTCGGAACCTGTTTAAGACAATCTTCGACTGTAACTCTTGCCATAGTATCCTCCTAAAAAAACGTGAGAGGATACTCTTTTTTTCCCGGAAATCAATTTTTGGGGAATCAGAGGCTAAAAATAGGATTTTGTGATGACTACGCGCTCGTCAGTGCTGTTTCTGACTATGCTGCCGACCTCGACGCAGTCCGAGATCTTAAGAAGCTCGTCTGCATCTTCGCGCGGAAGGATGAACATATATCCGATACCGCAGTTGAATGTGGTGAACATCTCCCTTTCGCTGAGTGAAGCGCACTTTTTGAGCCACTTGAAGACCGGAAGGACCTTGAAATCGCCGTCGATCTGCGCCCCGAGCCCTTCAGGGATGACTCTCGGGATATTTTCGTAGAAGCCGCCGCCCGTGATGTGCACCATTCCGTGAATATCGAATTTTTTAATATATTCAAGAACTTGCTTAACATAGATCTTCGTCGGGACCAAAAACGCCTCAGCGACGGTACAGCCGAGATCATCGATTTTATCATCGATTTTGAGCCCCATCTTCTCGAAGACGATCTTTCTGACGAGGGAGTATCCGTTCGAGTGGACACCGCTCGACGGGATCCCCAGGATCACATCGCCCTCCTCGATTTTCGAACCGTCGATTATTTTGCTTTTATCGACAACACCGACACTGAAGCCCGCCAGATCGTATTCGCCTTCGGAATAGAAGCCGGGCATCTCCGCAGTCTCGCCGCCGACAAGTGCGCAGCCTGCCTGGCGGCAGCCCTCGGCAATACCGGAAACGACCTTGGCTCCGACATCGCTGCTGAGCTTTCCTGTCGCAAAATAGTCAAGGAAAAAGAGCGGTTCCGCGCCGCCTACGATGACATCATTGACGCACATAGCGACCAGATCGATACCGATCGTGTCGTGGATCCCCGACAAAAAGGCAAATTTCAGCTTTGTTCCGACACCGTCCGTGCCGCTGACCAAAACCGGTTCCCTGATGTATTCCGGGATCGAAACCAGCGAAGAGAAGCCGCCGATTCCCGCAAGGACCTCGGGGCGCATAGTCTTTTTTACGAGCGGTTTGATCTTCTCGACCATCGTTGCGCCCTCAACGATGTCAACTCCGGCACTTTTGTAACTGATGTCAGCCATGATTCCTCCTCAAAGGTAAAAAAACAACGAAATATAGCCGGCAATTTTTGTTTTGCAAAACCAAAAACACCGTTCAGAGAGTCATAATTTTCGCTTTCACAGCCATTTTTCCGTTTTTTGCCGGAATTAGGTACAAAAGCGCACCGTTCGAACCGTAGGGAGAGAAAAGCAGTTCGCCTCTGTCGGCTATTTTCAGAGTCGTCGGCTGCCCCATCCCGTCGTATCTGTCCAAATCGATCGTCGCCCCGCCCTCCGACCAGGCGTAAAACGAATTTTTCAAAGCATCGTAAAAGTATGGATTCCCGCGGTTCATGCGTGCCTTTGCGACATTTATGTCGAACTTGGCAGTATCCTCGAAAATCGAATTCATATACCTGAGAGTACTATTTCCAAGATCGATTTCATAGAGCACGGCCGCCGAAACATGGTAGTCCATCTCGACCAGAAAGAGCCTGTTTCCGCTGCACGCAAGGTCAAGCGGACGATTAAGGAAGGACTTTTCGTCATCCGAAGGCCGGATCTTGAAATTCTGCTGATCTGCAGCATCTGCAAGTGAGATTTTTGAAAGAACTGTCTCGAAATCATCGCCGTAAACCGAAACGATGTAGAGGAAATCTCCGCAGAACACGCCTCTCGGCGGCAGGGATTCCGGCGGAAGAGAGGTCTCGCCGCGCTGTCTGCCCCTCTTTACATCAAAAACAGAAAGCGTGTAGCTGTCGTCGACCATCTGGCGCAGAGCAAGATAGCCGCGATCCCTGTCGTAAGCGACCGGTACACCCGCCTCGCCCGAAACTTTGATCTTCTCGAGCCCTTTGTCCGTCAGAGCAAAATAATCTGCCGCACGGGTGCCGTGACGGATCTCGATCACTCCGGGGAAAAGACTGCGGAAAGAACACTTGTCATCGCCCTTTTTGCAGATCTCAAACCTGTCGACAGAGCAGGAAGCAACCAGAAAAAATGTTGAAATTATTAAAAGAAATGATTTTAGATGATTTTTCAAGTCAAGAAAAACCGAGATCAGTATTCAAGCTGCTGGAGATCAGCCTCTGCCTTTTTGTAGTAGTCGTTTTCAGCCGTGACAAGCTTGAGGATCGATCTCAAAAGCTCCTTAGCCTTCGTCGGGTTGAAGTTCTTCATAACAGCCGCCTTGTCGTAAATCTTCTTGACGACCTTATCCTTCTGGTCGATCCACTCGCTGCATTCGGTCTTGTCAGGGTCGATCTCGAGGCACTTTTCGTAAGCTTCGTTAGCTTCGATGTACTTGTCAGCCTTCTCCATTTCGCGGCCTCTTGCAAGATAACCTACAGATGCATACTTGTCGACCTTCTGCGAGAACTCGGTCCCGCCGGGAACGATCGATTCGTCGAGAGCCTTCGCTGCCTCGATGTTGTCAAGAATAAGCGATGCGTCCTTTACTTCGACGCCTTTGAGGATCTGCTCTCTGACCTTGTTGAAGTTGAGGAGCTGGGTTTTGAGTGCAAGGACTTTTGCATCCTCTTCGCACTCGCACTTGGTCTCGCTGACCTTTACGATAGCCTTGATGGCTGCGTTGTATTTTCCCTGAGCACACATTTCGAGGACGAGTTCTCTTCCTCTTTCAAGCTTTTCAGAGTTGTTTTTGAGTGACTGTTTCTTGGAGGCACGCTCTTTTTTCTTCTCAGCCTCTCTTCTTTCACGCTCCTTTTCAAGGCGTGCAAGCTCAGCCTCTTCAGCCTTTCTCTGGCGCTCTTCCTGAAGTTTCTGTTTTCTTTTGCGCTCCTTTTCGAGACGCTCCTCCTCTCTCTTCTGACGTTCGAGTTCAGCCTCTCTTTTTTTGCGCTCCTCCTCAAGTTTCTTTTTGCGGGCCGCCTCTTCTCTAGCCTCGCGCTCCTCCTCCTTCTTCATCCTCTTTTCGAGTTCGGAGTTCTTCTTGCCCTTCAGACTGCCGGCAACAGATGCGAGGACCTTCTTGATCTGAGAGGTTACGCGCTTTTCAGAAACAGAGTCGACATCGTCGTAAACCTTTGAATTATCTTCAACTACATCCTCATCCTCGAGACTGATAAGAACGAATCTGACCTTGATCTCCTCGTCCTCGTTCATTGCGACGAGCGAAAGAAGGACATACTGGAAATCCTCGTCCTCAGCCTTCTCGACCCAGCATTCAGCCTTCATGCCGCACTTTCCGAGCTTGTTGATTTTGCCCTTCGGAAGGTCGCGGTAGGTGATCGTTTTGTAGTTAGATGTTACAGCCGATTCGATTGCAGAGGTGATTTTATCCGCATCGGATTTGTCGATTTCCTTCACCACGGGTTTCATAAGGAAAAGTGTATCCGCGTAGACCGGAAGCGCGAGCAACGCCGTCAACACCAGAGTAAAAAGCTTCTTTTTCAATGTATCCCTCCAATAGTGAACCTACAAAAGCGTGAATATTTAAGTAACTTTTTCATCTTTTTCAAGTTTTATGTCAGTAAAATACGATTCCCAAAACCGCAGAAACCAAAATCAGCATGATCGGCGACATTTTTCTGCGGAAAACAGGCTTCGATCCGAACATCAGAAAAGCAAGGAAAACCGTCAGGAACAGAGCCTTGAAGTCGGGAGCCCAGTCCGATCCGGTCGCGAAGCAGCAGCGGAGCATCATATAACCGCCGACTGCCGAAATTATCCCGATGACGCACGGGATCAGACCCTCTATCACCGCTTCGACATACGGGTTGTTCATCACGCGCCGGAAAATCACCATCACGAGCAGGATTATCACGAACGACGGAAATACGACGGCGAATGTGGCGACTGCGCTGCCGAGGAATCCCGCCTTGACGCTCCCGACGTAGGTCGCAAGGTTTATCATTATCGGTCCGGGGGTCGATTCGCTGACCGCGATCATGTCGGTCAGGGCGTCTTCGGTAAGCCAGCCGGCTGAAATCACCACGTCGCGGATAAGCGGGATCGCGCTGTAGGCACCTCCGAACGCGAAGCAGCCGACACGCAGGAATCCTAAAAAAAGTTCGAGGTAGATCATTGCTGCCCGGCACCTCCCGAGCTCCGTTTTTTGAAAGAAAAGAGAAGCAGGCTGACAAATGCGGCAACGAGCATCAGACTCACCGACGAAAAGTTCCATGCAAAAAGATCGGCCGCGAGCATCACGAGAAAAGAGGTCGCCAGGATCGTTACCGAAACGGCGTTCCGCTTTATTTTACGCATCATTTTCACCGCAGCCTCGAAAATCAGGACTCCGATCGCAAGGCGGATCCCCTTGAAGGCGCTTGCAACAGCTTCGATTTCAAGAAAATTGTCGAGAAAGCGGGAGATCGAAAAAATTATGATGAACGACGGCAGAACGATCCCCAGAGTCGCAAAAACCGATCCGGCGAGACCGGCGATCCGGTAGCCGATATAGGTCGCGCAGTTGATCGCGATCGGACCGGGGGTCGATTCGGCAACGACCGTGAGCCGCGCCATTTCGTCAGGCGTGATCCACCGTTTCCGCTCGACGCAGATGTTTTCGATTATCGCCAGCATAGCGTAGCCGCCGCCGAAGGTGAAAAGTCCGATCTTGGTGAATGTTATAAATAATTCAAAGAGTTTGCTGCTTTTCATGCAGTCGTTATCTGCAAAGTTCGTCCGCAAGTTTTTCTATGGCGTCGCGGTTTTCATCGTTCATTGCAGAACGGAGAGTCACGCTTGTTTCAGCAAATGTCAGATTTTTGCAGCCGGCGAGCATACCCTCCATCACCTTTTTCGCCTGCGGAGCCCAGCTGCCGTTCTCGATGAAGGCGACGCGGCGGTTCTGATAACCGCGCTCGGCAAGCGCCCAGATGAAGTGACGCATGACCGGAAGGATATCGGCGTTGTAGGTCATCGAAGCGAGAACAAGACGGTCGTAGCGGAAGGCGTCCTCTACGCACTCTGCCCAGTCGTCGCGGGCAAGATCGGCGATCGCGACCTTCGGACAGCCCTTCGCCCTCAGACGCTCAGCCAGAAGCTCTGCCGCAGCCTTCGTTCCGCCGTAGATCGAGGCATACGCAACGAATACGCCCTCGTTTTCGGGTCTGTAGGAAGACCATGTGTCGTACTGTTTTATGTAGTGGGCAAGGTTTTCGTTCAAAACCGGACCGTGGAGCGGGCAGATGATACTGATTTCGAGACCAGCCGCAGCCTTCAGAAGCCTCTGGACTTGCGCACCGTACTTGCCGACGATGCCGAAGTAGTAGCGTCTCGCCTCGCAGTCCCAATCCTCCTCCCCGGCGTCGAGCGCTCCGAATTTGCCGAAGCCGTCTGCCGAAAAGAGGACCTTGTCAGCCGCGTCGTAGGTCACCATGACTTCAGGCCAGTGGACCATCGGAGCGAATAGGAAATTCAGCGTATGTCTGCCGAGAACAAGTGATTCACCGTCTTTGACCTCGAGTCTGTTTTTGATCGCAAGTGTCGGATAAAACTGGGAGATAAATCCGAAAGTCTTGGTATTGCCGACGACAGTCGCGTCGGGGTACTTCGCCAGGAACGTTGAAATATTCGCCGAGTGGTCGGGCTCGACATGCTGCACGATGAGGTAGTCGGGCTTCCTGCCGCCGAGCTCACGCCCGAGATTTGCGAGCCACTCCTCTCCGAAATGGACCCCGACCGTATCCATGACCGCGATTTTTTCGTCAATGATAAGGTATGAGTTGTAAGCCATCCCGTCCGGAACGATGTACTGTCCTTCAAAAAGGTCTATCTGGTGGTCATTCACGCCGATGTAGCGGATATCGTTCGTTATAAACATCTCTCCTCCATTGAAATGTAAAAAACAAATAACGATCCATTATTGAGATTTGGGAGAGTTTTGCAAACTTAGATGTCAGCGCTTTTTCCCCAGGAAGTAGTTGTAGACGCGCAGATCGTCGTTAAGCTCCGGATGGAAAGCCGTAACCAGCTGATTTCCCTCGCGTGCTGCGACGATCCTGCCGTTGACGGAGGCAAGCGGGACGGCTTTTCCGCCTGTCCTGACGATGTATGGAGCGCGGATGAAGGTCATAGGCACATCTTTCATATCACCGAAGTCGCCCGTAGTGAAGAAGCTGCCAAGCTGTCTGCCGTAAGCGTTCCTCTTTACAGTGATATCCATCGTGCCGAAGCAGGGTTCGCCGCCCTCGACCTCGCGGGCGAGCAGGATGAGCCCGGCGCATGTCCCGTAGACCGGAAGACCGCTCAGGATCATCCCGCGGACGGGTTCGAACAGCCCTAGATCGACAAGAAGCTTCTTCATCGTCGTGCTCTCGCCGCCCGGAAGGACAAGCGCATCTATCGGCACTTCAAGATCCCTTTTCCGGCGGATCAGCAGAGTTCCGGCACCGCCATCTGTCCGCCGGATCATCGCCTCGTGTTCGGCAAAGTCGCCCTGCAGTGCAAGTATTCCTATCCTCATTTTCCTCTTTCAGCCATAAGCAGCTGTATTTCCTGTTCATTTATTCCGACCATCGCTTCACCGAGATCCTCGGAAAGCTCTGCGAGCATCTTAGCATCGTTGAAATTCGTCACGGCTTTTACGATCGCAGCCGCCCTCTTTGCCGGGTTGCCCGACTTGAAAATACCCGAGCCGACAAAGACGCCCTCGGCGCCGAGCTGCATCATCAGAGCCGCATCGGCAGGAGTCGCCACGCCGCCGGCTGCAAAGTTCACGACGGGAAGCCTTCCGGTTTCGTGAACGGACCTGACCAGATCGTAGGGGACCTGCAGCTGCTTCGCCGCTTCGAAAAGCTCATCTTCCGACATCGAGACGATTCGGCGGATCTCAGCCTGCATCATCCGCATGTGGCGTACAGCCTGAACGACATCACCGGTACCCGGCTCGCCCTTCGTCCTTATCATCGAAGCACCCTCGTTGATCCGGCGCAGAGCCTCGCCCAGATCCCGTGCTCCGCATACGAACGGGACTTTGAACTTTGTCTTGTCGATGTGATACCTGTCATCTGCCGGCGAAAGGACCTCGCTCTCGTCAATGTAGTCGATCTCTATCGCCTCGAGGATCTGAGCCTCCGCAAAATGTCCGATCCTGCATTTTGCCATTACCGGGATCGAAACAGCCTGCTGGATGCCCTTTATCATCTTCGGGTCGCTCATTCTCGAAACCCCGCCAGCAGCGCGGATATCCGCCGGGATACGTTCGAGTGCCATGACTGCGCAGGCTCCTGCCGCCTCGGCGATCTTTGCCTGCTCCGGCGTCGTAACGTCCATGATGACGCCGCCCTTCAGCATCTGCGCCAGCTCCTTGTTCAGCTCGTACTGACTTTTTCCCATTTTTTCCTCCTTGGGTCAGTTGACAAAAAAACGGCGCAGGATATAGAGAACTGAATATATTGAAATAACCAATTTTGTTATTTTTTATATAACCAGATCAAGAGATGCGCTACAAAATCGAAAAAGAGGCACGGAAACCCGCCTATCTGCAACTTTACGAAGAGCTGAAAAAAGACATCGTTTCGGGATTCTACGCGCCCGGCACGAAACTTCCGTCAAAGAGGGTGACGGCTGCCGAAACGGGCTTGAGCGTCATCACTGTCGAACACGCCTGTTCGCTGCTCGAGGAGGAGGGCTATATCGAATCGCGCGAGAAGAGCGGATACTTCGTGATCTTCGCTCCTGAAAAGGGTTTTCTCGGGTCGCCGTCCACCGTTTTCAGGCAAAAAAGAGAGGAACCGGAGCCGAAAAAAAACCAGAGACAGAGCGAAGACGACTCTCATCAGAGTGTTCCCGCCTTTCCGTTTTCAGTCTTTGCCAAGCGGGCGAGAAAGGTGATGAGCGAATTTGCCGAAAAGATCCTTGATAAGTCGCCGAATCAGGGGCACACACTGCTTCGCGAGGCGATCCGCAAATACCTCCTGCGGTCACGCGGCATCGAAGTCGGACTCAGTCAGATCATCATCGGCTCAGGCGCAGAGCATCTCTATTCGCTGATAGTCGAACTTCTCGGAAGAGATAAAAATTTCGCGATCGAATCCCCCTCCTACCATAAAATCGGGCAGGTCTATTCGGCGTCGAATGTCAGTTACGAAATGCTCCCGCTCGAAAACGACGGCATCTCGAGCGCCGCGCTCTGGTCGTCACGCGCCTCGATACTCCATGTAACGCCCTACAGGAGCTTTCCCAGCGGAGTTTCGGCGACCGCATCGAAGCGTCACGAGTACATAAACTGGGCGGATAAAAGAGACCGGTTCATCGTCGAGGACGACTTCGAATCCGAGTTTTCTGTTTCCGGGAAGAGCGAAGAGACGCTGTTCGTTCTGGCGAAACGAAACAACGTGATATACCTGAACACCTTTTCAAAAACCCTCTCTCCTGCCCTGCGCGTCGGCTATATGGTCCTGCCGCCGAGGCTTGCCGCATGTTTCGAAAAGAGGCTCGGCTTCTACTCATGCTCCGTTCCGAGCTACATCCAGCTGATACTGGCGGAGCTGCTCGAAAGCGGCGAATTCGAGCGCCACATCAACCGGGTCAGGCAGCTCCTGAGAAACCGGAAAAAATTGTAAGGTACGGTGATGTACGACATCCGGGATCCCTGGCGCAGCTGTCGGCAAAATAGCGAAGTATACAGCAGCTGCGGAGCGTGTGAGAAGTGATTTACGTTAAAGCTGCGGGCCTGCTGCGGTAAGAGCCTTTCCGGCTTCGTTGCCTTCGTATTTCTTGAAATTTTTGATGAAGCGGGCCGCAAGGTCTTTAGCCTTTGCATCCCACTCGGCGGGGTCTGCGTAGGTGTCACGCGGGTCGAGGATAGCCGGATCTACGCAGGGAAGAGCCGTCGGGACCTCGAAGTTGAAGTAAGGGATCTTCTTCGTGGGTGCCTTGAGGACGTCGCCGTTGAGGATCGCATCGATGATGCCGCGTGTATCCCTGATGGAGATACGTTTTCCGGTGCCGTTCCAGCCGGTGTTGACGAGGTAAGCCCTCGCGCCGCTGCGCTCCATCCTCTTGACGAGCTCCTCACCGTATTTCGTCGGGTGGAGCTCAAGGAACGCCTGACCGAAGCAGGCAGAGAAGGTCGGTGTAGGCTCGACGATACCACGCTCCGTGCCGGCAAGCTTAGCCGTGAAGCCGGAGAGGAAGTAATATTTCGTCTGCTCTGGAGTCAGGATCGAGACAGGCGGCAGGACACCGAACGCGTCGGCGCTCAGGAAGATGACATTTTCGGCAGCCGGACCAGCGGAGATCGGGCGGACCTTCTTGACGATCTTTTCGATGTGCTCGATCGGATAGGAGACACGGGTGTTTTCGGTCACGCTCTTGTCCGTGAAGTCGATTTTGCCGTCCTTGCCGACAGTTACGTTCTCGAGAAGGGCGTTTCTCCTGATCGCGTTGTAGATATCAGGCTCCGACTCCTTGTCGAGGTTGATGACCTTGG
>JAGAAT010000071.1 GCA_017615095.1 bacterium | reverse complement strand
TTCTGCCTGAGCCTGCTTGAGTACTTCAAGCGGAAGCGCTGCAGGACCTGCGAAAAAGTTGTGAGCTCTGTTTTCCATTTTTTTACCTCCAAAAATATTGATGAATAAGGACACTAACACAATGCGTGAGAGTTAAGCTTTTATTGCGCCCTAAGTCAAATATTTAAATTTAATTGTGGTTTATTATTTCTAAATTACAATGCGCTGGTTAATTGCCAGGGGTGAAATATGGTGAACACGAACAAAAACAAGGCATCTGAACAGAAACGCGACATTTTCAGCTTTTTTCAGGAAAATGCCGAAAGGATTTTTGAAAACAGATCACTGCTGCGTGAGGTAAACGAGCTTGTCGGGCTCTTCGGCAAGGTCCTGCGCGGCTACAGGCTCTATCCGGCTACCAATCCGTCTTTTGACAAATTTGCGACACAGTTCACAAGCAAACTGGAGGATATTCTGGTCGATCTTCCGTCGATATCTCTGAGGATCACGCCTAAGGGCTTTATGCTGAGAGACCATCTGATCGAATCGGGAGAGAAGGATCAGGAGATCGTTTTTTTTCTCTACAACGACGGTCTGCGCGAAATTTTCTTTCAGCAGGGGACGGAAAAAAGCGAGGTCAAGGAGCTCTTTGACTGCCTTGCAAAGTGTACGATCTTTGCAAGCGAGGACTACGACCTGACGACTCTTCTCTGGGACTGCAACTTCTCGAACATCGGCTACATTACCGAGGACGAGCTTGTCTCTACGAACGTTACAAATGAACCTGACCATGCTTTTTCGCCTTTCTCGGAAGACGAGCTTTCATACGGACCGGGCAGCAAAGGCTACGGGATGCTCGAAAATATCGGCGAGGGCGGCGGCAGAGGCAGCAACAACATGAACTCGACTTCGGCAACTGTTGAATTCGATATTTCGCTGTTTGAACAGTATTCGCAGCTAGTCTTCAAAGAGGCGAAGAGCGTTGATATAGAGCAGCGCAAGGAGGCTTTGAACAAGATCTTCGCGACCTATGTCGTCGGTAAAATGGAGATTGCTAAGTTCGACGACGCTCTCAAGAAAAACAGCGACAACTTTGTTGTCCAGCGCTTTCTGAAGGAGCTTTCCGACAGGCTGATCAATACTCAGGGAACTCCGGCGGGAGACGAGATCCTTGATATCTCGGCTTCGATATGGCAGCGTCTTGTACTTTTCGGTGCCATCAGCGGCGCGATCCTTTTCATAAAAACGTTATCGACCCTTGCTGAAAAGCTTGGCGGCTCAAAACCGGAATACGCGAAGAAGATCCAGGACAGCTTCAAGACACTTGGAGACGATGAGTTCCTCAACGACCTCTTCTTTCTGATCGAGGATATGCCGGAGGATGAGGTCAAGGCGATCGGTGAGCTCTTCACAATGATCCCTGAGAACAAGATCGGCGTCCTGCTCAGTAAAATCAATGATATAAACTCAAAAGACACGCGTCTCACGATTTTGAAGTCACTTGCGAAGTCTATTCCTATTTCCGACAGCCTGATCGCATTGACCCAAAACGACGACTGGAAAATCGTCAGGAACGCCCTCTTCCTAATGAAGGAAAAGAAGGATCCGAGGGTTCTTCCGGCAATAAGAGCGACTATCTCGCATCCAAAAGATCAGGCAAGAGTAGAGGCTTTGGCGCTGCTCACCGAATTTTCGGTAGAGGAGGCACTTCCGGCTCTTGAAAAGGCTGTCTTTTCGAGCGCAAGAGATGCCCGCGAGGCGGCGATCCACAAAATCCTGGAGTTCCAGAACAGCTCGATCGTTCCGATAATCAACAGGGTCATGCAGCCCAACAGCTTGAAAAAGTTCGAAGATGATGAAATAGATGAGATTTTCATGCTTATCATAAACTACAGGCGGCACGATCTCTACAGTCTCCTCGGTCATCTTCTGGTCTCACCGGATCCTGTTCTGCGCGGCAAGGCAATGCGTGCGATTTCGAGATCGTCTGAACTTGAAGGCTTCGGCAGATCGATCGCAAAGGCTATCGAAATAGGATTCTTTTCAAAACTGAAATCGGACGAACAGAATGCAATATGTTCAATGATAAAGCCTGAAGTTTTTTCCGATCTGACGGATTCTCTCGAAGCGATGCTTCATGTCAGCGGGAATATCTTCAACAGATCGGTCACCAGGGCGAAGGAGCTGATTTTCTCGTCTGTTTTTGCACTGCGCAAGCTTTCGGAAGCACAGCGCTTTATCGATAAGGCAGAGAAAAGCGGCAACTCGGAAACTGTTAAAATTGTCAACAAAATGAAGGAAAGATACAGATGAGCGAAGAGAACAACCAACAGCAGATAATATCATCATCGTTTTTCGAGGATACTGAACGTCTCGAAAAAACCAGAATGTACGACTTCATCTCTGCGCTGAACGCGCTCCTCAAAGCTCTCAGGCTTTACAGCAACGCGTCAAATGAGGCGGTGACGGTAGGAAGCGACAAGTTTTCGGATGCGATGAAGATGCTCTTTTTGTCCGAAAACGTAATCACGCTTGTGTACAACGGCAACGATTACCTGATCAACGACAAGCGCGTCAAGAGAAAACGCCGCGGACCAAGCTTCGATGAGCTCGAAAGCTTCTTTCTTGACTTGCAGATCGCATCGATTTCCATTCCCAGGCTCTGCGTTGCCGGAGATATAGTGAATTTTGCTATTCACGGTCAGAACATCATCAAAAGCAAGATGGCGGCAGATAATGTCTTCCCGGCGCTCGAGAAGTGGATCAAAGACAATAAATCGTTGATTTCACTGACACAGCGTGACAGCTCAGGCGGCGAAGTTTCCTACACGATCCTTGAAAAGGCTCAGCTTGCAAGGCTGACCTACAGAAACATGATCGCCGACCAGCTCCTTTTCCGCAGCAAAATCGAAAAGAGACAGGCTATGCCCATCAAGAAGGCTATGAGAAACATCCAGACTGCTATCGACATGATCTGCGACGGCTCAGAAGATTCTCAGGAGACACACTTTTTGGTTTTGAGTTCGATAAACAGCTTTGACAATCAGCTGATATCGACCCACATGACGAATACCGCTATTTTGAGTGTAGCTGCAGGAGTCCAGCTCGGTATAGACCGTGCTCTTCTGACACGTATCGGCATGGCGGCATACTTCCACGATATAGCGCTTCCAGTAGATTCGAAGGGCGAAGTCATCGAGCACGGATCTGAGGGTTTTGCGGTTCTGAGCCGGCTCAATTCTCTCAACTTCGCCATGATGGAGGCAGCGATAACCGCCGGTCTGCACCATACGACCTACACTTTTGACTGTCAGCCCATCCCGCCGGAGAAGCCGATCATGTCTACGCCTTTGGGTGAACTGATCAAAGTCTGCGATTTTTACGATATCGCAACACGCTGGTGGCCTGCGAGGAATAATCTTCCGATGCGCCGTACTCAGGCGATCGAGGAGCTTTTCAGACTCTGTATGCAAAAGTGTTTTGCGCCGGTCGCAGTAAAGGCTCTCTTCAGCGCTCTCGGTATATTCCCGCCCGGAACGATCGTCAAGATCCCGGCAATAGGCAGGCTCGGCTGTTCGATAGATGTCTTCAAGAATACCGGAAGAAAGGGGAAAGTGGCTATTCTGGACAACCATATGGGGTTTGAAGAGATCCAGTCTTTCTATCCTTACGAGCTCGCCGAGACCCCGAAGAACCTGCATTTCAGGCTTCCTCCGAAGACGATGAAGGCTATTCTGGATGCCATAGCTCCAATGGCTTCCAATATCCCTGATCCGATGAAAAAAACTAAAGAAATCTGATCCCGTACTTTAAAATCACATAGAGTGCCCTGAAGCCGTCTTTTAAGCCGATTTTTTTGCCGTCGGCACTCTTTCTTGGTTTGTAGCTTATAGGTATCTCACTGACGGAAAAGTGTTCTGTTTTCGACAGTCTTGCGATTTTTGCCGTAATTTCCGGTTCTATTCCGAATCTGTTTTCTTCAAGGTCGATCCGCTTTAGGATGTCAGTCCTGATCATCTTGTAGCATGTCTCCATATCGGTCAGGTGAAGCCCTGTGAAGAGGTTTGAAAAGAGAGTCAGACCTCTGTTTACAAGGTAGTGCGCTTTTCCGAGCGGACTTGTAGATTTACCGAGGAATCTGCTCCCGTAGACAACGGCAGAGCTGCTGCTTTCGGCAAATTCAGCCATCCGGACGATGTCGCTGGGGTCATACTCCAAATCGGCATCCTGAAAAATGGTGAAATCTCCGCTTGCTTTGGCTACAGCGTTTCTCAGAGCGGCTCCTTTGCCTAAATTTACAGGGTGCCGGATGATCTCGATCTTGTGGTGCTTGGCAAAATTATTTAGTATTTCAAAAGAGTTGTCTGATGAGCAGTCGTCAACGGCAACGATTTCCAAAGAGTCTATGGCAGCCTGATTTTCAATCTCTGCCACCCGCTGAAGAATCGTTTGAAGAGTAGCCTCTTCGTTGTGGATCGGGATAAGGACCGACAGCTTCATTGAAAATCCCGGAAGTATTTTATTGTGTTCAGCAGCCCATCGTCAAGCGATGTTTTCGGGCTCCAGCCGACTAAATCATGAATTTTTGAGATATCCGGTCTGCGGCGTTTCGGGTCGTTTTCCGGAAGAGGCAGGTACTTGATTTTGCTTGAGGAATCCAACAGGCGTATGATCGTCTCCGCGAGCTCCTTCATTGAGATCTCGATAGTGTTCCCGACATTTACCGGACCGGTTACGGAATCATCGAGATGCATGAATTTTACTAGAGCGTCCACGGTGTCTTCAACGTAGCAGAAACAGCGTGTCTGGGATCCGTCGCCGTAGATGGTAATGTCGTTCCCGTGCATTGCCTGAATAATGAAATTACTTATCACCCGACCGTCGTTGTAGGATATTGCCGGTCCGTATGTGTTGAAAATTCTTACTATTTTTATTCTGACAGCGTACTGACGCCAATAGTCGAAATAGAGCGTTTCTGCACATCGTTTGCCTTCGTCGTAGCAGCTTCTTTTGCCGATCGGATTGACATTTCCCCAGTAATCTTCGGTCTGCGGGTGGACGAACGGATCTCCGTAAATTTCACTGGTGCTTGCCTGAAGGATCTTGGCGTTGTTCTTTTTGGCGAGTTCAAGCATGTTGATCGCGCCGAAAACGCTGGTCCTGACGGTTTTGACGGGATCCTTCTGATAGTGGACGGGGCTTGCCGGACAAGCCATGTTGTAAATTTCATCAACGGCAAGTTCGATTGGCTTTTCCACATCGTGCTCGATCAAACGGAAATACGGATTGTCCAGTAAATCCGCTATGTTGCGCATGTTGCCTGTGTAAAAGTTGTCAAGGCAGGTCACATCGCAGCCCTCATTCAGAAGCCTTCTGCAAAGATGCGAGCCGATCATGCCGACTCCGCCTGTTACCAAAATCTTTTTCATCTCCACCTCATTTAAGCGGAGTGATTATTGCCATTTTTTTTGTTTTAGCCAGTTTGTTGCAGAGTTTCTTGCAAAATTTGCATTGATTTAAGAGCCCTCGCAGATAAAATATCCGGTTGGTTTGACGATTTATGGAATGAAACAGGTTCTTAAAGGAGGATATTTTGCGCAACTTACGAAATTTGATATCTATTTTCATTTTTGTCTTTGCGTTTTCACTTGGCGCAGCCGAGTTGAAGCTTCCGTACGAGCAGTTTGCCTACGGCGGTTTTTCCATTGACAAAATCGATGCAGAGGCTTCTACGTCGGCTATCACTTTTTTTGTGACAGCTCCTGCTTCTGTCCTGGATAATCTGGGGGAATCCGGACTTGAGGAGCTGAGCCGTTTTTACATCGGTATCATGGTCAAAATGAAGCTTGACTACTCGAAAATCAATATCCGGGCAAGACGGGATCTCTCTGAAGATTACCGCCCGGTCACAGATTTCCTGCCGGAGTTCAAGCCTGTGCCGAAGAAGGAGCTGGAGGATGGCGACGGTACCGGTGCGGGTAAAAGATCCGTCAGACGTTCGCTCTCTCCGCAGGTGAAAATAGGGGATAAAACAGGCTTTCTGAGCGGAAAGACACTCTTTGTAAGCGCAGGTCACGGCTGGGTCTACAACACCTCTCTCGGCAAATGGGTGACTCAGAGGGATATCTCGAACCACCTGATCGAAGATGATTCGAATGCCGAAACTGTTACCTATTTTCTGATCCCGTATCTTCGCAATGCCGGCGGAACGGTCTTCCCGGTGCGTGAGAGCGACCGCCAGGAAAATATGGTGATCATCGACGACGGGGACGGGCTTGACCATGAGTTTCAGGACGGTATTTTCGAGACAAACAGCAGCAGCGATTGGACTGTAAGCAGTACACTGGGCTACGGCAGGGTCAGCTATCCGATTTCGATAGACGTGAACCCGTTGAAAAACGGCGGTTACCGTTTTGCAAACATCTCAGGCAACGCCTGGGCGCGCTGGACGGCAAACATCCCGGAGAGCGGCAAGTACCATGTTTATGTCGCATTCAGACGCGGAGACAACAGAGCAGATGCAGTCCGCTACACGGTCAACCACGCAGGCGGCTCGACCGAGGTCACCGTCAACCAGCAGCACCACGGCTCGACCTGGATCGACATCGGCGAGTACTATTTCAACGAAGGGCTGTCCCGTGAAAACGGATCGGTACTTCTGCAAGCGGTTGACGGGGCCGGCGGCACCGTAATGATTGCAGATGCCGTCAGATTCGGCGGCGGAAAGGCTGCTCTTGTCCGCAACAGCAAAACATCTGACAAACCGCGCTGGGAGGAGGCAGCTGCTCCGAACGTTCAGTTCCTCGGCGCGCCGAAAAACGATGTCTATCAGGTTTCGTCTAATGACCGTAACGATGACATCCAGGCAAGGAGCCGTTACGCGGCATGGGAAAACGAAGAGGACTACGATGATTCACTCTACATCTCTTTCCACTCGAATGCAGGCGGAGGAGAGGGGATCTCGACATACATTTACAACAGCAACTATGAAGGCGGCGCCGCTTACGTTACAGGCGAAGAGGCTGCCGGCAGCGTCGATCTCGCGAATTTTGTCCACAACCGGATACTGGCAGCTGAAAAGGCGCTTTTCAAGGAGGGGCTCAAAGAGTACGGTCTGGGGCTTTACAGTGCCTATTTCGGCGAAATCAACTCCAACATAAATTCGGAGATGCCATCGATTCTGGTCGAGCTTGCGTTCCACGACCATGCGGATGACTCAGCCAGACTGCGCGATCCGAGATTCCGCGACATCGCGGCACGGGCTGCATATCAGGGAATAGTTCAATATTATGCCGATAAGGACGGGACAACAGCGGTGTTTCTTCCCGGTGCTCCGCAAAATCTTGCAGCCGTCGCCGGAAATGACGGCAAAGTCAGGCTTTCGTGGAGTGCTCCTGAAGTTGACGCTAACCGCTATCTCGGAGATGCAGCAACAGGCTATATCGTGCAGACAAGCGCAGACGGTCTTGCCTTCAACGACGGCGTTGATGTCGGCAATGTGCTGAGTTACACTTTCCAACCGGAAGAGGGGACTCCTGTATATTTCCGCGTGGTCGCCTACAATGCAGGCGGATACTCCTTCCCGAGTGCCGTTGCCGGTGCCGCGGCGGTTCCGAATGCGGCAAAGATCCTTGTAGTTGACGGCTTTGAACGTCTTGACGCCGCTCTTCCGAGATTCTCTGACCAAACGAATAGTGAATACAGGTATATGCTTGAATTTATCAACAGCTTTGACTACATAAAGCAGTATGCCCCGATTTTCGGAGAGCTCGGTTTCAGTGTCGATTTTGTTCAGCGCCGGGTTTTTGCCGGTCTCGATCTTGACGGTTACGCAATGATCGTCTGGTTCGCCGGCGAGCAGAGCACTGCCGATGAGACTGTCTCGCATGATGAGCAGACGGCGATCACAGCTTATCTGGCAAACGGCGGCGCATTCTTTATCAGCGGTGCCGAGATCGGATGGGATCTGGATTGGAAGGGCGATTCAACTGACAAAGCCTTCTTCAACAATGTTTTGAATGCGGCCTACGTCGATGATGATTCCAACCTCTACACTTTTTACGGCGCAGATGTTTTCTCTGCAATTTCCGGTAGTTTTGACAACGGTTCGCTTGTCTATCAGCCGGAGTACCCGGATGTTTTGAAGCCTTTCGACGAAAATACAGGTTCGTCGGTCCTTTTCTATGATTCGGCAGCATCGAAAGGAGCTATGGTTCTTTCGAAAAGTGATGCTAAAAAGACGGCGGTTTTGGGGTTCCCGTTCGAGACGATCGTCAGTGAAAGCCTTAGAAAATCGATCGTCGAAACACTTTTGACCGAGTTCGGGATCGATTACGGCAGCGGTGATGACCCTGTTGATACAGGTGATACTCCTGATTCGGATGATATCTCGGATACAGGTGATACCCCCGATTCGGACGATATCTCGGATACAGGTGATACCCCCGATTCGGACGATATCTCGGATACAGGTGACACCCCAGATTCGGACGATATCTCGGATACAGGTGACACCCCCGATTCGGATGATATCTCGGATACAGGTGACACCACCGATTTGGACGATACCTCGGATACAGGAGATACCCCCGATTTGGACGATACCTCGGATACAGGTGATACCCCCGATTTGGACGATACCTCGGATACAGGTGATACACCGGATCTTCCAAGCGGAAGTAACGGCGGCAGCGGCTGCACACTCTCTTTGATATGATCTCGATATAAAAAGAAAAAATAAGATTAATTCTTTAAAAAGCCTAATAAATCTGCAATCTTGTATTTTGACAGCAACTTTCGCTTGACAATATATTTTTGCTCAATACTATCCGTCTACCTTGAGAATGGTTCTCGGGGCGTGTTTTAATTTGTTTTTTTTTGAGGAAGAAATGAACATTTACGTTGGAAATCTCGCTTATAAGATGAGCGAACAGGAACTTAGGGCTGCTTTTGAGGCATTCGGTGAAGTAACATCGGCTAGATTCGTTGTTGACCGCGAAACAGGTCGCTCCAAAGGCTTTGGTTTTGTAGACATGCCGAATCAGGAAGAGGCAGAGGCAGCTATCAACGGTCTTAACGGAACAGAGCTTAACGGCAGAACTGTTACCGTAAACGAGGCTCGTCCGCGCGAAGAGAGACCGAGAAACAACTTCAGAAAGTAATCAGCCTCTTTTTCAACAATAAATTGCATTTTTTGGATCCGGGACTTTGTTCCCGGGTTTTTTTTATTTTTTGTTTCAGTTTTTTCTTTTTTTTCGTACCATCGCCTGATTAATCTGAGGAGAGAGATGATTATAGAGTGTCCTCACTGTCATGAAGTTATTTCGGTCGTAAAACCCGGGAAAACTGTCTGCCCAAAATGCAAATCCCTGATTTATGTAGGAGACCCTCTAAATGATGAAGAGAACAGAGTCGTGAAGACCCAGGAGGAGCTTGAACAGGGAAAGCGCGAAAATCAAAAAAGGAAAGAAGAAAAAGAGTTTGAGCAGTTCTCGAAGGAACTGATAAGCAGTATCAAAGGCATCGCCGGACTCGGAACTCCCTGGGACAACATCGCTTTTCTCGGTTTCAACGAAGCTTTTTACAGAACGACTAAAGAGCTCGTCTGCACGCCGACCGATTTTTTCAGAAAGATGGTTTCAGCGCCGATGGCGTCGATTTTTCCGCTTTACGGTGCGATCGTCGCCTTTGCATCGACAGCATTTCAAATTTTTTGGAATCTGAATATTTTCAACAGATTATTTCCGAATAAGGAGACCTTCAATGAGTTCGTGGCGAAAACATCGGCGGCGATACCTTTTTTACAGGATCAGTCGAATGTCAAAATGCTTTACGACGCAATGCACCCTGAGTTTTCTGCGGTTATCGCCCAGCTTTTTCTGACGCCTCTTTTTTCGATTTTAATTACCTCTCTGATCCTGAGTTCAGTCAGCTTTTTAACCGGCTCGCGAGCCAGAATAGTCCATTACTACAGGATGGGCAGCTTCGTTATGGTGACAGGTTTGTGCAATATCATTCCTGTTTTAGGACCTTTGGCGTCATTGGTCTGGAGATTCGTGCTGATTTACAAAGGAGTAAAAATAACAAATAATTTCAGCGACATGAAAGCAAAGGTCTTTACGTTTCTGTTTGCTGTTTTCAATATTCTTTTTTTAAGTTTCGGGATAGTGTGAAATGAGGATAGGTCAGGGGTTTGACGTTCATAAATTTGAAGAGGGCAGGGAGCTTTGGCTCGGCGGAATAAAAATAGAAGACCATATCGGGCTTGCCGGACACAGCGATGCAGATGTCTTGATTCACGCAGTGATCGACGCTCTGCTTGGTGCCTGCGGGATAGGTGACATAGGTGAGCTTTTCCCGGACAGCGACGATACATTCAAGGGGATAAGAAGCACAATCCTGCTCGAAAAAGTTGTGAATGAACTTGAATCGTCAGGCTATAAAATCGTCAATATCGATTCCGTCATTATCTGCGAGACACCGAAAATCTTACCTTACAAGGCAAAAATGCGCGAGACACTTGCCGGAATAATGAAAATTCCTGTAGACCGTGTTATGATAAAGGGCAAAACAACTGAAAAACTGGGCTTTACC
>JAGAAT010000008.1 GCA_017615095.1 bacterium | reverse complement strand
GCAAAGACCTTGACTATGCAGACGGTTATTCTTTCTTTATGCCGTACTCCAATCAGGGCACTAACGGTGTCATGCTTCAGGCAATGGGCGATCCGAACATGAGCACTGGCAGATTTACAGCTGCTGCTCTTGCTATCGTTCCGTTCGAGTACATCGACTTCATGAAGGAGAACGAGACTGACCACCTTGACCAGGCTCCGATCGTTCAGGTTATCGACATCGCTATCTCTGCTGACAAAGCTTATGGCAAACAGTGCATCCTTGCAGCAAACAAGGTTGACGAGAGCGGTCAGTTCGCACTCGGCAAAATGCAGGTCTGCTACGACAAGAACGAAGAGTTCGCAGTCGGTGAGACCTTCAAACTTTCGATGGCAGCTGAACTTACAGTCGGTGAAGCACTTGTTGACTTCTATCAGGATGTTGAGAGCGTTGACGACCTTTGCTCATGCTACAACATGGACACAGAGGAAGATGTTGACTGCGCATCAGTTAACTGGGAAGGCGGCGTAACTCCGGAACCGGACGAGGAGCCTGTAACAGACGGTGACACCGAGCCCGCTACTGACGAAGAGCCGGCTACTGACGAAGAGCCCGCTACCGACGAAGAGCCGGCTTCTGACGAAGAGCCCGCTGCTGACGGCGACGCAGTTGAGCCCGCTACTGACGGCGACGCAGTTGAGCCTGCTAATGACGGCGACGCTGAATAAGTCTTACAGCGATTTAATCGTTTAACTTTTCAAGGGCGCTTCGGCGCCCTTTTTTTTATCCTGTTTTTTTCTGCTCTCCTTGATTTTAAGCTCCTATATCCATAATATGTTTATCGAACTTTTTTGAGCGGTAAAAAATGGATAAAAGAAAACGTCTTGTGAAGGTTTTCCGTGAAATCGTCGGAATCATTGATGCAAAGGGCTTGAAGGCTGATCCCTACTCGTTTCTGCTGAACAAATTCAACCTCTTTGTTTCGCACAAACGGCCTGCGGCTGATACTCTTACCGGCATATCCAAAACAGTATTTTCGGCGATCAACTGCGAGCTTTCCGACCGGTTTTCACCCGACTTCCTTGGTTCGCTTTCGATTTCCAAAATCCTTTCCCTGCCGGAGGAGCGCGTTGCCGAGCTGAAGGATCTGAAGCTGCCTCCGAAGGCTTCGCTGCTTCTGCTCTCCGACACGGTCGTCCTGCCCTACGAGCTTGAAAAAAAGGTAGATCTGACGATCGGCTTCTGCGGTGCACGCGGCGGGAACCTCCCGTTCGCGAATGTCGGTTTCTACTTTCTGCCGAAGAGCGCGACTCCGAAAATGGAGCTCCAGACGACGATTTTCGATCTTATCGACGACGATATACCCGCCCAGGTGCTCCAATCATCGGTTTACGATTTCGTGATCGACGACGCCTGTTCGCGTCCGTTCCCCGAAAAGGCATATCTCGATGCTGTAGCGGGGCTTTTGAAGCCGAACGGTTCGCTCTGGCTTCTCGTCAAGAAGATCTTTATTTCGAGTCTTGTCACGAAGCGCGAAAAGGCTCTGCTCTATTCGATTTTCGCGCCGCTCGAGGTGAACCGCCACGAGAGTTTCCTGAACATCAGGCTGGAGAAGAAGAGCGCCTTTGATGCCGCATCCGACGTGGTCATCCGCGACTGCACGAGCAGCAAAACCATCTCGGTCGAACAGGATATGCTCAAGTCGAACCATCTTTTCACGTTTGAGGATAAAATCACTGCTGAAGAGCTCGGTCTGGTCTCGAAAATCGAGTCGCTCGCTACGGGGACCTGCGGCCAGTACTTCAAATTTTTCCTCGGAATGTTCCGGAAAGGCGCATCAAACCCGAGGATCGAGCCGATGCGGCTCTCCAAAGAGTTCCAGCCGCTCGTTTCATCGAAGGCGATCGAACCCTTCCAGATGCCTCGCGCCAATCAGTATATCCTGGTCAAAAACGATGATTTCTTCCAGATTCCGGCATCAACGAACTTCGAGCACGAAAAGCTTCTGATGAGGTATCTTTCGGTCAAGCCGGTCTTTGCCTTCGATTCGTCGAACCTCTACTTTTTCAATGACGTCGCGGCGATTTTCCCGAGTTCCGCCGATGTCGATCTGTGCTACTCCGAGGGCTATCTCAACTCAAGACTGATTGACTTTTACTACAGGGTGAAGTTCCCGCACCACAACAAGTTCCTGAAGCGGAATTTCAGCCGGATCCCATTCGTCATCTCTAACAAACTGACGCAGGATATCATCGTTAAACTTGTGAAGGAGATCCGCGAGCTCTATCTGGACATGATCTTTTTCAGCGGTCAGGAGGCGGATTTCAGAAAGGAGATCACCGAAAAGCGCGGGCTGCTTGACGGCTATATTTTCCAGCTTTTCAAGCTTTCTCAGGACGAAATCGGGATCATAAACAACTTTTTGAGCTCGGACGGGGAGGGGAAAAATGAACACTGAACGCAAGATCCTGATCGTTGACGACGATACCTCCATCCTGAGGAGTTACCAGAAGTTCCTTGAGTCGGAGGGGTACCGGGTTTTTGTCGCCAGGGACGGCAGAGAGGGTTTTATCGCGGTCGAAAAGGAGCATCCCGATCTTATCCTGCTCGACATCAACATGCCGGTGAAGACGGGACTGGAGCTCCTGGAGGATCTCAAACGCAACTGCGAAAAGCTTCCGCTGACGATAATGATGACGGCTTACGGCGATGTCGATGCGGCGGTACGGGCGATGAATCTCGGTGCATATGATTTTCTGCCCAAACCTGTCGGGCTAGAGAAGCTCTGTTTCACCGTCAAAAGGGCGCTCGAGACGATTTCGCTTGCCGAAAAGGCTGCCTATTTCATCGATAAGGACGAGACTCCCTACCGTGACACGATCGTCGGCCGCGACGCTCTGATGGTCGATATTTACAAGACGATAAGTTCGCTCAACGGCAACCGTGCTACGGTCCTTGTTTACGGCGAGAGCGGGACAGGCAAGGAGATGGTGGCGCGGGCGATCCACGAAAACACTTCGCCTAAGGAGCCCTTTATCGCGATAAACTGCGCGGCTGTCCCGTCCAATCTGATCGAAAGCGAGCTCATGGGGCACGTCAAGGGCGCCTTTACCGGTGCCGTTTCGTCTCAGGAGGGCAAGCTCGAGGCTGTCCGCTGCGGCACTCTGGTCCTGGACGAGATATCCGAGATGCCGCTTGAGATGCAGACGAAGCTTCTCCGCGTCATACAGGAAAAAAAGTTCTATCCGGTGGGCTCGACAGAGCAGAAACAGTTCAACGGCAGGATCGTCGCGATAACCAACAAAAATCTGACCGATCTGATCGAAACAGGGCGTTTCAGACAGGATCTTTTCTACCGGCTGAATGTCGTATCGATCAAGGTCCCGCCGCTCCGCGACCATCTGAGCGACCTCAAGATGCTGGTCGTCCACCTCATCAAAAAGGCGAATTTCGTCGAGAAGACCTCGATCGAGAGCATCACGCAGGAGGCGCTGGATTTCCTCGGATCCTACAGCTGGCCCGGCAACATCCGCGAGCTTGAAAATGCGATCCTCAATGCTTCGGTCAACGCGAAAGACAAGATCCTGACGCGCGACAGCTTCTCGTTCCTGGCTCCTGAGGGCGCCGCAAGTGCAGCTCCGGTCCATGATGAAACACCGAAATTCGAGGATTTCACTCACGGCGAGCTCATTCCGCTCCACGAGTTCGAGAAGCGGTATATCGAACATGTCCTCAAAACGCTGAACTGGCACAAGGGCAGGACCGCAGAGGTCCTTGGCATCACCAGACCCACGCTGGACAAGCGGATCGAGGAGTACGGGCTCACGAAAAATGATTGATTCCTCAATTTTTCAGTCGGCAGTCCTTTTATTTACTACCCAAATCCTGGCTTTCGTATGGTTCGTGATGATCCGCGGTCGCGGAACTGTCGATAATCTATGGCTTTTTTTTACGCTTGCGACGAGCGGTCTGATCCAGCTCACGACACTTTCGACCTACTTTCCGTTCGGCAAAGTCTACTTTTTCGGGCTGATCCTGCTGTTTCTGGTCTTCCTGACCTTTTACATCTATTCGATCCCGCATTCTGTCCTGCCGAACCGTATCTGGCTCACGATCATCGGGGTCCTTGTGCTCTTGCTTTCGGCGCTTTTTCACCTTCTGCCGGATAATTCCGGTGCGGTTTACGCCGTCACGGCTGTCGTTTTTGCCGGAGTTTACCTGCCGATCATCGTCCGGAAGATCAAATACCTTAAGAAGAACAACCGCAAATTCGTTTTGACATTCGTCTCGCTGACCGCCTTCGTTTCGCTGAGCTATCCGCTCTTTTCGGCGGTTTCGGTAGTGACAGCGGACTCGGTTTTTTTTGCGGTTGCCGTAATTGCGAGCATCGTGCTTATGATGGGGGCGGTCACGGTCGTCGTCCATTTCAGCTGGGAGCCTTCGATCAGCATGAACCAGACGCACCTGATGATGATCGTACTGCTCTCGCTGCCGCTCCTGCTCTTTTCGAGGTTCCTGCCTGCCGCCAGAATCTTCGTTTCCAACTTCTTCGGCAGCGCCAACTTTGCCCTCTTTTTTCTGCTTTCACT
>JAGAAT010000070.1 GCA_017615095.1 bacterium | reverse complement strand
TCGCGGTAGCCGTTTATCCTTTCGTCGCACTGCTCCGGGATTTCACCGATACTGCGGTTCCCGATGTCGAAGTCATCGGCTTGAAGAGAAGAAAAAGTCAGAAAAAAAAGGAGGAAAAGTGTAATTTTCATGGCGGAAGTTCGCTGCATCAAAAAACATCCCGAAAAATAACGTGACATTTTGAACAAAAAAAGGGTGTGAGTCAAGTGAAGTGTTTGACAGAATAAGTTAGTAAAATAGAATTACAGGCTATTTTACGGAGGATACGATGTCTATACCTACTAATAACGGGAAAAAACTGGGGCGCGGGATGGATGTGCTGCTCCCGAAAAGGACGAACGAGATGGTTTCTCTCGATATTTCCGAGATCGTTCCCAATCCGGATCAGCCGAGGAAATATTTTGACGAAGAGAGGCTTGCCGAGCTTGCCGAATCGATCAGACAGTACGGTGTCATTCAGCCGCTTGTCGTAAAAAAGGATGGTGACAAATACCGGATCGTAGCGGGTGAGAGGCGTTACCGTGCTGCAAAGCTTGCCGGGCTCGCGAAGGTCCCTGCGGTGATTTTCAACGGCGAAAACGAATATCATGTTTCGCTGATCGAAAATCTCCAGCGCGAGGATCTCAATCCGATAGAGGTCGCGGAGGCTTACAACGAGTTGATGAACCTCTTCGGCTACAATCAGGAGGAGCTTGCTCAGAAGGTGGGGAAAAGCCGCAGTGATGTAAGCAATTTCGCACGGCTGCTCAGCCTTTGTGAAGAGGTCAAGGATCTTGTCCGGCAGGGTCAGCTCTCGGTCGGTCAGGTGCGTCCGCTCATCGTTCTGCCGGAGAAGGAGCAGGTTTTCTGGGCAAACGAAATAATCAGGAGAAAGCTTGCCGTCCGCCAGATCGAACAGCTTCTGGCGTCAAAGAAATCGGATCCGAAGCCTCAGCAGTCAAAAAAAACTGTGCAGGATTTTTCAAAGTATGAAAAAAGTCTCTGCAAAAGGGTCGGAGCAAAGGTCTCGGTCAAGCCGAAAAGAAACGGCGAAGTTGCTGTCACGATGAATTTCAAAGCTGTTGCCGACTTCGAGAAGTTCTCAAAATTGTTAGAAGATTTCACAAAATAACCGACGTTTCACATGAAACATTCTGCTCTTTTCCTGATTCTGCTTCTGTTTGCGCTCCCGCTTTTCGGAGAGGGGAAGTTCGTTGTCATCATCGACCCGGGGCACGGCGGGAACAACATCGGCGCCGTCTCGGGAGAGCTTGTCGAGAAGGATCTTACGCTTGATCTGGCAAAGCGTGTGGGCGAGCTTTTCAGAAAGAGACCTTACAAAAACCTCAAGCTGCTCTACACCCGTCAGCAGGATGTCTCCTTCCCGATAAAAAAGAGGGTGACATTCATCAGTGAAACGGAGCCGGATCTTGTCGTTTCGCTGCATTTCAACAGCCAGAAGGTGCTGACGACGAACCGCGGTTTCGAGATCTACTATCCGTCCGATTTTCTGAATACCGACGCCAAAAACGCGGCTTTTTACTACGACAGGGCGAACAGGTCCTTTCTTTATGCCCAGATCTTTCAGGATGTCTACGCGAAACGAAACATCGAAAAGGTCTGGAAGCTGCCCTTCAACATGGTCTCACAGCGTGAAAATCTGATGATTTTCGACGATACACGCTCGCCTTCGCTGCTGCTTGAGATAGCCTATCTGACTTCTCCCGAGGACAGGGCCTGCATCGAAAACCCGGAGTTCCTGGATGATATCGCGACCTACATCCACGATGCGATCGCGGCGGTTCTGATCTACAACAAAAATTTGAAAACTGAAAAGTGATGCCGTCGGAAATCACAGTAAAAACTGCTCTGGCTGAGGCTTCGGCAAGGCTTTCCGGGTGTTCGGACTCTCCGCGTCTTGATGCCGAGATCCTGCTTTCGCACACGCTTGGAGTCAGCCGTTTCGATCTTCTGACGGAGAGCGGACGCCTTCTGGAAGGGGAGGTCTGTTCGAGATTCCGCAGTTTTGTCGAAAGGCGTGCAAAGGCAGAGCCTGTTGCATATATCACGAAAAGCCGGGATTTTTTCGAGGATACGTTTTATGTCGATGAGCGTGTCCTTGTGCCCAGACCGGAGAGCGAATTTGTGGTGGAAACAGCTCTGAAACTGCTGCAACATGCTGAAAAACCTGAGGTTCTGGATATGTGCTGCGGGAGCGGGTGCATCGGTTTGAGCGTTCTCAGGGTCGTTCCGTGCGGGCTGACGCTTGCCGATATTTCTGCCTCTGCGCTGGAGGTCGCGAAAATCAATGCGGAGAGGCTTTTTCCGTCGGGGCAGGCTATAAATTTTGTCAAAAGCGACCTTTTTTCGGAAATTCCGGGGGATTTTGACCTGATAACGGCAAATCCGCCCTATCTTTCGGCGGAAGATATGGCTGAATTTGTGAACGGTGCGCTTGAATACGAGCCTGAAAACGCGCTTTTCGGCGGAGAGACGGGTTTCGAGTTCACGGAGCGGCTCATAAACGGGGCTCAAAAGCACCTGAAGCCCGGCGGATTTCTGGTCACGGAGCTCGGCTACGGCGGTGAAAAATTTGCAAAAGAGAAAAAATACAGGCTTAAACTCGCGGAAATAGTTAATGATTACGCCGGTATCGGCAGAGTAGCGGTTTTCGGTCGCGATTAACTATTGAAAAAAAGGTGAATGTGATTAAAAGAGAGACACACGAATCATTTGGAGGAAAAATGAACAAAAACGATAAGACAAAAGCCTCTCTGGTGCCGATCGTTGTCGAAAGAGAGGGCGGCGGCGAGAGGTCGTACGATATCTATTCGCGTCTGCTGAAGGACAGGATCATCATCCTCGGCGAGGAGATCACCGACGATGTTGCCAACGCTGTCGTTGCGCAGCTCCTTCTGCTCGAGGGTCAGGACAGCGAACAGGAGATCAAGCTCTACATCAACAGCCCGGGCGGATCTGTAACTGCCGGACTTGCGATCTACGATACCATGCAGTACATCAAGCCGGATGTCGCGACGATATGCATCGGTCAGGCGGCAAGCATGGCGGCGGTGCTCCTTGCCAGCGGTGCGAAGGGAAAGCGCTACTCGCTGCCGAGTTCCAGGCTGATGATCCACCAGCCGCTCGGCGGATTCCGCGGTCAGGCGACCGACATAGAGATCCATGCGAAGGAGATCCTCTTCATCAAGGAACGGCTGACGCAGATCCTGCACGAGCACACCGGGCATGACATCGAAGAGCTCAAGCGCGATATGGAGCGCGACTTTTTCATGTCTGCGGAAGAGGGTGTCCGCTACGGTCTGATCGACAGCGTCGTTACCAGGCGTTGATCGCGGGATGTGAAGATGAGTCCGAAGAAAAACAGTACAAACAACCCCTGCTGCGACTTTTGCGGGAGACCGCAGAGCGAGGTCGGTATGCTTATCGGGGGAGCCAACGCCAGCATCTGCGCGGAATGCGTTTCGCTCTGCAGCGAGATCCTGAACGGAGAAGCTCCTTCACAGCAGAAGAAAAAGGAGAGCCGGCGTCCGGCGGCGTTCAAGGCATTCGATGTTACGCCGGCACAGATCAAGCGGCATCTCGACGACTATGTTGTCGGTCAGAATTACGCCAAAAAGGTGCTTTCCGTTGCGGTTTACAACCACTACAAACGCATAAATTCGCCCCAGAAGCCGGACAATGCGGTCATCCAGAAGAGCAACGTGCTCCTGCTCGGACCGACAGGTTCAGGCAAGACGCTGCTCGCCAAGTCACTTGCCAGTTTCCTTCAGGTGCCCTTCGCGATTTCGGATGCGACTGCGCTGACCGAGGCGGTTTATGTCGGCGTCGACGTTGAAAACATCCTGCTTTCGCTGATCCATGCTGCGGGCGGCAATATCAAACTCGCTGAGCGCGGGATCGTCTACGTTGACGAAATTGACAAGATAGCCAGAAAGTCTGAAAAC
>JAGAAT010000069.1 GCA_017615095.1 bacterium | reverse complement strand
CCAGGTACCGGCTCCCTTTTTCGGTGCAGAAAAGCCGCTCTCCGTTGTCCGTTTTTTTCAAAAAACCGCTGTCAAGCAGCTTCACGAAGGATCCGGATCTGAAAACGGAAGTCTGCTTTTTGTCGAATAATTCGTTGAAATCGTTGATGTTTATTCCGTCTTTTTTGCTGAGCCCCATCAGAAGGAACTCTTCGGCAAGTTCAGTTTCTGCCGGCCGGTATGAGCTCAACCCGCTGCCCTCGATGAATGCCTTTACGTCGTCAGCATACCTTGAGTGGAGCCCTGTTTTTGCGATGAATGATGCTGCTCCGGCACCTATTCCGAGCCACGAACCGTACGACCAGTAGAGCAGGTTGTGCCTCGATTCGAACCCTTTTTGCGCAAAGTTGCTGATTTCGTAGCGGTAGAACCCTCTGCTTTGCAGAAATTCGCGGATCTCGTCCTCCTGAGCGGCGGTTTCATCGTCGTCAAGGAGTTCCGGCGCACTTTTTCTGTCCGGTCTGGTGTACTGGTATGCCGAGACGTGCTTAGGTCCGCAGATTTCGAATAATCTTGAAAACTCGTTGTAAATATTGCGGTTTTTGCCGATCCCGTAGATGAAGTCGAATGAAATGTTGTCAAAATATCCGGCAAAGACCGGCACTCCGCGAAGTATATCCGCCTCGGTCGTCCGTCTTCCCATTTCGGTCAGGACAGTGTCGTCGAATGCCTGGATCCCGACGCTCAGGCGGTTGACTCCGCAGCTTTTCAGGTTCGAGATCCAACCGCGGTCTACATCAGCCGGATTCACCTCGACAGTCACCTCGAGTTTTGATAAATCAAGACCGATTGCCTCGGTAAAGTTGCAGAAATCATTGAAAAATGACGGCGGCATCGAAGAGGGGCTCCCGCCGCCGAAGTAGACGCTTACAGGCTCAGTCCCGTCAAGCTCGTGAAATCTCTGCTTCAGTTCGGCAAGAAGAGAGTCGCTGTAGAGCTTTTTTATCTCAGGGTCGGAAATCTCTGTACTGAAAAAATCACAGTAGAGACACCTTTTTCTACAGAACGGAATGTGAAAATAGATCCCGGAGAGCTCTTTCAAAGCGGCTGTCACTCCTCGTCGGAGCCGGATGCGGCGATATCTTCGAGACCGAGCGTAGCCTTTTCGGAGACGATGACCAGAAGTCTCGCGTCGATGCCGTTTTTATCGAAAATGTCCTTGACCTCGGTGTAGATCAGGTTTTTCAGCTCCTCCTTGTCGCTGATTTTGCTGCTTTGACCGTCATTTTCACCGACTTTGTACTCGCCGACATAGATGTTTTTCGGCAGCTGTCTCGGTTCGTCGTCGAACCTGATTTTGCCGAAGAGACCTAGATCCTCCATCTCGCCGTCGATAAAATCCTGATCGTATTTGGTACTCCTGCCGAGCGGCTCAAAAGCCAGAAAAACAAAACAATGCATTTTTCACCTCTTATTTTCCGTTGAGCTTTGCGATGACTGCCTTTGCAAATTCCGCAGCTGCTGCCGGTCCGTTCCCGGTGATGATGTTGCCGTCGGTGACAACAGGTCTGTCGATGAATTTTGCACCTGCGTTTTCCATTACCTTGCTTGTAGTTGTGCCGTATTCGGCGTCGTCTCCGTTCCAGACGGTGACATTCCTGCCTTTGACGACACCGGCTTTTGCCAGGATCGTGGGTGCCCAGCAGATCGCAGCGAGGACTTTGCAGTTCGCGGAATTTTTCGCGATTTCAACAGCCCGTCTGTTTGAACGGACTGACGGCGTGCCCATCCCGCCGATGAAGACAACTGCGTCGAAATCGGGGCCGCTGACCTCGTCGACCGTCGTTCCGATCTCGATTTTCGTTCCGAACATCCCGACAGCCGTACCCTTTCTGATGCTGGCAACGGTGACATCCATCCCGGCATTTTTGTAGGCGTTGAATGACTCCGAAAACTCCTCGTCCCTGAAATTTTCAAAGGCGACTACCATTAAAACCTTTGTTTCGCTCTGCATGTGAACCTCCTAAATCAAAAAACTGCGGCATTTTATCCATAAGCCGCGAAATTCCAAAGATTTTGTTGTCAAAATATCTCGAATCGACGTTCTATGACTAGATAACCGGCTTAATTTATTTGCAAGTTTCTGTTATGCGGATAGACTCTTTCAGCTTGGAGGTGCTATGGATTTAAGTCGTTTCATTCCGGTAGATAAGAGCTCTGCTGTACGCGCTTTCACATTTTCGCTTCTTACCGGTTCCGATGTTGTTATTCATATTGACGGTGATCTGCCTGAGGATGTTTTGAGTGCGTCTAAATCTCTTGAATTATTCGGTAAATCTCTCGAAAGAGACGGCGGGACATTTTCTGTCCGCGGCACGGCTTCAAAGCCGGTCTGCCCGGTCGACTGCGGGAATTCGGCGACTCTTTTCCATATTCTTATGGCTGTCGGTCTCCACTTCGGCTGGGATCTTGAGCTGATGGGCGACAACTCGCTTATGTCGAGGGATCACACCGTTTTTTATGAGGCGTCGAAGCTTTACAGAGGCGGTTTTGTCGAAACGTCGCTTGCCAGGGAGAGTGCCCAGCTTAAAACCTTCCATCTGATCGCGATGCTTGATCACGGCGGGATCCTGCACTTCAAAAGGAGGACGAGGCGGAATACCGAAGAGCTTTTGAAAATAATGGGCGCCGAACTCGAAGAGGGGGAAAACTGTCTGAAAATATTGCCTGTTTCCAAACTCGGCGGCTACGACTTGAGGCTTTCGGGCGATCCCTCTGCGGCATTCATCGCGGCGTGTGCAGCCATTATCTGCAAAGTTCCGTTCGATATCGGCGGCATTTACGGCGAGGATTTAAGGCTCAGACCTTTTGATATCCTCAGGAATTTGGGCTACGACCTCAAAATTTCAAGGGAGGGCGGCACGGTTTCGGTTTCGGGGCTGTCGAAAATCTCAAAAAAAGCAGGAACTTTGAAACTTTCTGATGGTGATGTTCCTGAAATTATTGATGAAATACCGTTTATCGCCTTTATGGCGGCGAGAGCCGGAACGAAATTCGTCCTTCACGGGGCGTCGTGGCTCAGGAACAAGGAGAGTGACAGGATTTCGGAGAGCGTCCGCAGGTTCGAGCCTTTCTTCAAGAGCTGCGAATATGACGACGGCTTTGAAATTGCGGAAAAAATATCTAATAAATATACTGGTTTGCCGCACTCGGACGACCACCGGATGGAGATGCTCTCAAAGCTTGTCGCGCTCGATTACGGGGTGCCGTTCGAGGCTGACGGAAGCTGTGCCGTATCATTTCCCGAGTTTAACGGACTTATTAAGGAGTTGGAGAAAATGTATAATAAAATCCAAGAATTAAGGGCTGAACTAGATGAAGTCGATTCAAAACTCGCATCGCTTTTGAAAAGAAGGGTCGAGATCGGAAGGAGCATCGTCGCCGTGAAGAGATCTGAGGGGCTTCCTGCTGACGATTTTGCCAGAGAGGCGGCAGTTCTGGATAGGCTTTCAGCAGAAAATCCTGAGATCGCACCGCTTTTGAGGGAGCTCTACGGGAGAATCTTCAGTTGGGTAAAAACTCAGTAAAATCAAAGCGGTATATTCAAAAAATCGAGGTCGCTGCGATAGCGCTCCTCGCCTTTTTGATCTACTTTTCCCTGAATGACGATGCTTCGGAGGGGCTTTCCTTTACTGCGGCGCCGGAAAAGGCGCCTTTTCTTGATCCGGGGGCTGAGCCGCTTGAAAGAGGTGCCGGCTTTCTCGTTTTTTTTGACGATGAGATCGAGAAGGCGGCTTCAAGGCTTGCGGCTGAGGCGGAAACCAGCATAAAAATAGCGACTTACACCTACGCGAAAAGCGGTTTTACGCAGCTTCTGGAGAGGCGTGCGAAAGAAAATCTGAAAGTCAGGGTCGTTGCCGGCAGGAACAGGGATAACTCCTCACCAATTTTTGATTTTTTTGTCGTGCCAATGAAATCAGGTATTTATCATCCTAAATTTATGGTCTTCGACTCGAAGGACGTTTTGATTTCATCGGCGAATATCAGTTCGGACCCGAAGGCGAGGAACAACGCAGTCCTCTTTTTCGATGTCCCCGAGGCTGCTGCGATTCTGGAGGCGGAGATCGATGACCAGTTCGACGGGAGAAACGAAAGGCGCTGCGGGGATGGCTGCGAAAGCGAGATCGGCACGATCTATTTCAATCCGGGGCACGGCTGCGCAGCTGTGCGGGATCTGCTTCTGGGCGTGACAGAGCGGATTTACGGCGGGATCTACACGATGACTTTGAAAAATCCGATGGTCACTGGGCTCAAAAAGGCTGCGAAGCGGAATGTCGATATTTCGATCGTCGTTGACAACTGGCGCGGACGGGAGGGGAACGCGGTCAATTCGAAAGCTTTCGATTTTCTGCGGAGTATCGGGGTCAATATTTTTTTTGACGAACCGGGCGGGGCTGACGAGCAGGTTTTCCACCACAAATCCGCAGTTATCGACGGCAGGACAACGGTGCTCGGTTCAATGAACTGGACGGCGTCAGGGTGCTACAAAAACCGGGAGCTGATAGTGATAAACCGCGATGCGGGGATCGCCGAAGGTTTCGAGAAATATTTTAAAAATTTCGCGGTTCGGTAAAATAGCCGCCGATAGTGAAAACCGGAGGTGAAATGAAGATCGTTTTTGCGTCGGGAAACAGCGGTAAGCTCAGGGAAGCATCTGAAATCTTTAAAGGTTTTGAAATCATATCGATCAAGAGTTATCAGGATTGGATTCCGCCGGAGGAGAACGGCTCGACCTTTCTTCAAAATTCGGTGGTCAAGGCGGAGGCGGCTTCCCGGGTCGTCAGGGATCTGCCTGTCCTGGCGGACGATTCCGGACTTGTCGTACCGGCTCTCGGCGGCGCTCCCGGCATCATGTCGGCCCGTTTTTCGGCTGAAGGGACGGACGAAGCGAACCGTGCAAAACTTCTTGCGATGCTCAAAGGTGTTCGCGACCGCTCTGCATACTTTGCCTGCTCGGCAGTCATGATTTTTCCTGACGGTTCGGTCATCGCAGAGAGAGGCGTCTGCCCAGGCAGGATAATTGACGAACAGCGCGGCGGGAACGGCTTCGGCTACGATCCTGTCTTTGTTCCTGACGGTTTTTCAGAGACACTTGCCGAGTTGCCGGAAGAGGTGAAGAACAGCCTCAGCCATCGCGGGACCGCTTTCGGAAAACTGATATCGAAAATATCGCGCAGTAATTGATTTAGGAGGAAAACAGATGAAAAAACTACTCTTTTTGATCACTTTGACCGCACTTTGCGTCGTTGCCTGCGGGAGCGGCGGAGGCAATGAAAAGAACGACGGCGACGCTTTGGAGCAGAACGATTCCGACGCTCAGGAGGAGGCAATCGAGCCGATCTGCCTTAAACCGTCGGGGGCTGCACTGACCTTCACGGATATCTCGGACGAACTCGGCGTGAAGGAGCTCAACGCGCTCGGAACGCAGATCACAGTTGCCGATATCGACGGTGACAGATGGCCGGATATCTACACCTCGACCGGTGCGAAGACCCGTGAGAACGAGCAGGAACCAACGAATGTCTACAAACTTTTGAAAAATGAAAAAGGCAATAAATTCAAGGATGTTACCTTTTCGAGCGGGCTCTTTTCAAACAAGGAGGGAGAGAACGGTCTCGCTTCGACCTACGTTATCTTTGCCGATGTAAACAACGACGGCTTCCAGGATGCGGTAAATGTCGTCTACGTCGATAATGACACCTATTCCAACGTGAATTTCAAGGAGGATTTCACGCGGGTCTACATCAACAACGGCGACGGGACCTTCAGGCTTGATACGAGGACGAGCTTTACTCTCGAAATTTTTGAGGCGATCGCCGGTGTCACAGTCCTCGACTACGACCGAGACGGGAATCTCGACCTTTTCGTCGGCAGACAGTACATCAAGTACGGCGATCTGAGATCGTGCGAGCAGGATACGCTGATGCGCGGTCTCGGCGACGGAAAATTCGAGGATGTAACGGCTGGAAGCGGGCTTGAGACGAAGAAGGCAGATGAGGAATCGCTTGCAAGCGGCAAGTACAACAAGCCGACATGGGGAGTCACAGCCTGCGACATCGACGGCGACGGATTTTCGGATATCCTGACCTCGAGCTACGGCAGGGCTTACAACATGCTCTACCGCAACAAGGGCAACGGGACGTTCGACGACCTTTCGATCAGCTCGAATTTCGCCCACGACGACAACGAGGATTACTCGGACGACCAGTTCTTCGCGTGCTACTGCGCTGAAGCTGCAAACAAGGGTACCGAATACTGCGCGGACGCAACCACACCGCTCATAAGCTGCGACGGCGTAAGCGGCTGGGAACCCGGATTTTCGGATCAGCCATACCGTCTCGGAGGCAACAGCGCGGTCACTCTCTGCGGTGATTTCGACAACGACGGCGATACCGACCTCTTCCAGATCGAGCTTGCGCACTGGCACATCGGCGGCGCGAGCGATAAGACCCAGCTCCTGATGAACGACGGCTTCCCCGAGACTCCGCTCAGACGTGTCCCCGAGGCTGAAAGCGGCATCACCAGAAGCCGTTCCGGATCATGGAACGACGGCGATCTCGGCGGGTTCACGGCTGACTTCGACAACGACGGGAACCTTGAAATATACCTTCTGAGCTCAGACTATCCGGGTACGAAATCGATGCTTTTCAAGAAGCAGGCTGACGGTAAATACAAGGATATCGCGG
Source organism: bacterium (assembly GCA_017615095.1). GTDB lineage: Bacteria > UBP6 > UBA1177 > UBA1177 > UBA1177 > UBA1177. The sequence goes on along the minus strand of JAGAAT010000069.1, from coordinate 1,474 downwards.
CTGATTCCAAATCTCAGGTACACCGTGCACACGGCGGCGCATTCGTCGATATCGACCGCGACGGCGACTACGACATGATCGTCGGGACCTCATTCATGCGCTGGGCTTCGACCGACAGCGACAGCAAGTACAAGCCTGAAAAACAGTGGATCAAGGTCCTGCGCAACGATACCGGTCAGGATTCGAACAAAGTCATTATCGATCTCACCGGAAAGGGTGCAAACCGCGATGCGATCGGAGCTAAAATCGTCGTCCGCGCCGGCGGGAAGCAGTTCGTCCGCGAAGTCCTGGGCGGCTACGGACTCAACGGTTTCCAGAATGACCATCTCCAGATCATCGGTCTCGGTGACATCTGTGAAGTCGAAAGCATCGAGATCACATGGCCCGACAAAGCCGGAACAGTCACGAAGTATGAAAATGTCTACGCAAACTACGTTCTTGAAATCGACCAGGAAAATGGTCTCAAACACCACAAAATCGACGAATATTTCGGAAAATAGGATCTTTATTTGAGATTTTCGGGGTTAAGACCCTCGAGTTCGGGCAGAACGAAGCGGCCGTCCTTTCTGATAAGGACATCGTCAAAGTAGATTTCGCCGCCGCCGTATTCCGGGGTCTGGATCATAACGAGATCCCAGTGGATCGCCGACTGGTTGCCGTTGTCACAGTCCTCATAGCACTCGCCCGGAGTGAAGTGGATCGATCCGCAGATCTTCTCGTCGAAGAGGATATCGACCATCGGTTTCGTGACGTACGGATTGACACCGATCGCGAACTCGCCGACATATCTTGCACCTTCGTCGGTGTTGAAGATCTTCTCGAGCTTCGGAACGTCGCTGCCCTCGACCTTGACGATCTTTCCGTCTTTGAAAGTGAGGATGACCTTGTCGAACTTCGAGCCCTGATATACTGTCGGAGTGTTGTACTCGATGACGCCGTTTACCGAATCCTTGACCGGTGCGGAATATACTTCACCGTCCGGGATGTTGCACTGACCGGAGCATTTGATGCCCGGAAGCCCTTTGATCGAGAAGGTGAGGTCTGTTCTGCCGGGACCGAGGAGGCGGACTTTGTCGGTCTTGTCCATCAGAGCCTTGAGCGGATCCATCGCCTTGTCCATCTTTGCGTAGTCGAGCGAGCAGACATCGAAATAGAAGTCCTCGAAAGCCTCTGTGCTCATCGACGAAGCCTGTGCATAGCTCGGGTTCGGATATGCGAGGATGCACCACTTCGTGTGGTTTACTCTCTGTTTGAAATGAACCGGAATGAGGTATTTTTCGCCGTTCTTTTTCTGGATCTCCGGCGGAACGTCTGAAAGCTCATAGCTGTTGTTTCTGCCGTTGACGGAGATGTAAGCCTGCATTTTCTTCATGCGGAGAAGGTCTACTTCGCACATCGTGTCGAACCATTCGTCGTCAGCGTTGAGAAGGAGCTTCCTCTGAAGCTGATAGTCGGTGTAGTTTACGAAAGCTCT
>JAGAAT010000068.1 GCA_017615095.1 bacterium | reverse complement strand
ATCTTTCGAAGGTCGGAAGGATCAAGCAGGAGTTCAACGACAGGATAAACGGTCTGACACGCCGGATGTTCGAGGTGGCAGGAGGTGTTTTCAACCCGAATTCGCCTAAGCAGCTTCAGGAGATCCTTTTTGAGAAGCTCGCTCTCAAGGGCGTCAAAAAGACGAAAAACGGCTACAGCACGGACCATGCGGCGCTGACTGCGCTTGCAGAGAACAACGATTCGCCGCTGCCGGAGCTGATCATCGAAAACCGCATGTACTCCAAGCTGGTATCGACCTATCTCGTGCCGATCTCTCAGCTGACCGATGCCGACAGGCGCCTCAGGACATCATACATCGTGACCTATGCCGCGACCGGACGGCTCGCAAGCAGGGATCCGAACCTCCAGAACATCCCGACGCGGACGGAGGAGGGAAAGAAGATCCGCGGGCTTTTCGTCGCCGAGGAGGGCTACAGGCTGATTTCGCTCGACTACAGCCAGATCGAGCTCAGGATCCTTGCCGCGCTCAGCGGGGAGGAGCAGTTCATCGAGGCGTTCAACAGCGGGAAGGATATCCACCGGCAGACGGCGGCGACGATCTTCGGCGTCCCGGCGGACGAGGTCACCGGCACGATGCGCAGCAACGCCAAGGCGGTCAACTTCGGCATAATCTACGGGATGCAGGCGTACAAACTTTCAGTCGATACGGGTGTCGATATTTCGTTTGCGAAAAAGTACATCGACGACTACTTCGCGCACTATCCGAAAATCAAGAGTTTTATCGATACGACGATCGAAAACGCGAAGCGCGACGGCTATGTCGAGACTCTTTTCGGCAGACGACGCTACATCACGGAGTTCGAGAGCTCCAACCGGAACATCATCAAGTCCGGAGAGCGGATGGCGGTCAACACGGTGATCCAGGGAACGGCCGCTGACATCATCAAACTCGGCACGATAGCAGTAGACAAACTGCTGAGCGAAAGGTTCCCGAAGGCGCGGATCCTTCTCCAGATCCATGACGAGCTCATTCTCGAAGTGCCGGAACCCGAGTGCGGAGAGGCGGCAAGGCTTGCAGCTGAAGCGATGATCGGGGCTGGACGCGATCTGAAGGTAAAATTTGACGTAAACTACTCTGTCGGCGATTCGTGGGCAGAACTTAAATAGGAGGAACATGAAAGAGTTGGAATACTTGATCCTGGGAGCCGGACTCAGCGGACTTTCGGCTGCTTACCACCTTAAAGGCAGGAACTTTCTCGTCGTCGAGAAGAGCGACCATGCCGGCGGGCTCTGCACGAGCGAACGGAAAAACGGCTTTACCTTCGACCAGACGGGGCACTGGCTGCACACCAAAACGCCCGAGGTCAAGGCGCTTGTCGCGAAGCTTTTCGGAGACGATCTGATCGAGGTCGTCCGCAGGACCCACATCTTTTCGCACAACGTCTTTACGCAGTATCCGTTCCAGTCGAACACCTACGGGCTGCCGGTCGATGTCGTGACGGAGTGCGTCCTTGGCTTTGTCAAGGCTTACTACGAAAACGACAAGTCCCGTGCTTCGGAGAACTTTTACGAATGGTGCATGGCGTATCTCGGCGAGGGTATTTCGAAGCACTTCATGATACCCTACAACACGAAGATCTACACCGTCCACCCGAAGGATTACGCCAGCCACTGGTGCGACTTCTACATCCCGAAACCTACGCTGGAGCAGGTTATCGCCGGCGCGGTGACAGCTCCCGAGCAGAAGAATGTCGGTTACAACGCGACATTCAGATACCCTGTTGAGAACGGTATCGGCGAGCTTCCGAAACGTCTTTTCGACTGTTGCGAGAAGGAGAAATTCATCTTCAGCACATACCCTGTTTCGATCGACGCAGATGCAAAAACGGCAAGGCTCTCGAACGGCGAAACTGTAAAATATGAACGGCTGATAAACACGATCCCGTTGAACAAATTTTTGAAATTGCTGGATAATCAGCCGTGGGCGCACGAGATGGCAGATAGATTCAAGATAGCGAGTGTAAGCTACTTCAACGCGGCGTTTTCAAAGCCGTGCGGACACCCCGGACACTGGTTCTACATCCCGGAGGAGAAGTTCATGCCCTACCGCGTTGGATCGTTCAGCAACATCTACAGCCGGCTTGCGCCTGAGGGAAAGGGCTCCGCGTACATCGAGTACACCCACCAGGGCGACAGCTGCGACGTAGAGCTCTTCCGCGAAAAGTCGGTCGAGCTCCTGCTGGCTATGGGGCTGATCTCGTCGGAAAAGGATATCGAATTCATGGATTACCGCAAAATCGAGAGTGGCTACGTCATCTACCACAAGGAGTACTTCGACGACATGAAGTTTGTCAGGGACTGGTGCCGCGGGGCCTCTGTAGCCCTTGCCGGAAGGTACGGAAAGTGGGAGTATTCGGCAATGGAAAACGCCATTATCGACGGAATGAACGCAGCCGGTCTGGACGTGAAATATTAGGAAAAACATGAAAATCTATCGGGTCGGCGGCTCCGTCCGCGATGAAATCCTCGGGATACCGGTGCATGACACTGATTTTGTGGTGGTCGGCGCAACTGTCGATGATTTCATGCAGAGGTTCCCGAACGCCCTGAAGGTCGGCAAAAGCTTCCCCGTTTTTCTTGTTGACGGCAGCGAATACGCCTTTGCCAGAAAGGAGAGGAAGAGCGGAGTCGGTCACTGCGCCTTCGATATCGTCGCTGACCCCGGCGTGACTCTTGAAGAGGATCTCAAGCGCCGCGATCTCACGATAAACGCGATCGCGAAGGATCTTGAAACGGGGGAACTCATCGACCCGTTCGGAGGTGTCGCGGATATCGGAAAGAGGCTTCTCCGTCATGTTTCGCCTGCCTTTGCGGAGGATCCGCTCAGGGTCTACCGCGTAGCCCGCTTTGCTGCGAAATTCCCCGATTTTTCAGTTGACGGGTCGACGGTTGCGCTGATGAATTCGATGGCTCCAGAGCTCTCTTCCCTCTCCTCCGAGAGGGTCTGGGGAGAGTGCGAAAAGGCGCTTGGAAGCCAGGGTGCGAGCCGCTTCTTCCGCGTTTTGAAGGAGGCGGGGCTGCTTTCGTACCACTTCAGGGAGGTGGAGGATCTCATCGGTGTTCCTGCCGGACCTGTCAGATACCATCCCGAAGGCGATACCTTCAACCATACGATGGATGCCCTGGACCGTCTGAATGCCTCAGGCTGCCGGAACCCGATCGTAGCCTTTGCGGTTTTGTGCCACGACTGGGGCAAGGCTTCGACCGATCCTTCGCTTTATCCCAAGCACCACGGTCACGACATCGCAGGAATCCCGCTGATCGAAGCCTTTTTCAAGAGGATGAAGGGTATGCCCGCCGAATACAGAAAGGCGGCTGCGATAACGGCGGAATTTCACATGAATGTCAGGTATCTGCGGGAAATGCACCCGAAAAAGGCGATCAGGTTCATCCTTAATATTTCTGCATTCCCCGGCGGCATCGACGGCTTTTTCGATTCGGCAAAGGCCGATTTCGAGGGTGAAATAGAGGAGGAACGCAGGTACGCAAAGATGTTCAAACCCGTTTTCGAGCTCTCTCTGCCTCAGGAGTTCCGCAATCTCGGAAAGGAAAGCGGCGAAAAACTCATGGAACTCAGAGTCAGAAAATTCTGCGAGATCAGAGAGGCGGTAAGAGAGCCTCAGAACAGCTAGGCAGCGTCTGCTTCAGCTGACTCAGTTCAGGACTGTGCGCTCGGAATAGAGCTCTTTGGAGATCTTGACGAATGCGGAGACGACTTCCGGGTCGAAGTGTGTTCCGGATCCTTCGGTGATGATCTGCATAGCCTTTTCGTAGGTGAATGACTTTTTGTAGGCTCTCTCGGCGATAAGTGCGTCAAAGACGTCTGCGACAGCCATGATCCTTGCCGAAAGCGGTATCTGCTCGCCCTTGATGCCGGTCGGATATCCGCTTCCGTCCCACTTTTCGTGGTGGTAGTGAGCCATTTCTATCGCCTCGTTCAGGTAGTCGCTCTTTACCGATGCCGAATCTGAGATCTTCTGAAGGATTTTTGAGCCCTCCTCAGCGTGTGACCTCATTATTGCAAACTCTTCGTCGGTCAGGCGGCCCGGCTTGTTGAGCACGAGGTCGGAGATTTTGATCTTACCGATATCGTGGAGCGGGGCGGAACGTGAAAGCGTCGCGATGTAGTTGTCGGTAAGCACGTTTTCGTGGATATGCTCCTTCTGCATCTCCTCGGCGATCCTGCGGACATAGAGGGCTGTCTTTTTGATGTGGTCGCCCGTGTTCTGGTCTCTTGCCTCGACCATCTCCGCGAAGCTCATAATGATCTCTTCCTGCATTTTGCTGATCTGCTCAGCCTGCTGTTTGACCTCTTCGATGTATGAAACCGAGTCCCTGCCCATCTTCGAGAGTGCGATGTAGAGGTTTTCGATCTCGTCGAACGTGTTGATCTTCAGACTTTCGAGGTAGGCGAGACTCTCGCTCTGCTTGTTTTCGGAGTTGAAGGCGAATTTTAGGGATGCATTCGCCATGGCGTTGACAGGTATGATGATGCCGCGTTTTGCGAGTTCCAGAATAATACTCATTATGATGATCGAGATGCCGAAAAATAGCGAAAGTGTCTTTATGAAAAAGACTGCGTCATCGCTTACTATCTGCTCCATCGAAACATCTGCGGCGACATAAGCAACCACCTTGTTTTCCTTGTTTTTTATAGGTCTGTAGACGGTGAGGAGCCACCCGTATGTGTCATCGGTTATGATCGGGTCGATCTCTCCGCCTGCAAGAAGTGTCGGGATCTTGTCGGCAAATGATTCATCGAACGGCACGACTTCGCCGACTTCCGATGCCTCAAAGCCTTCGACGTCAAGGTCGAAAACGACATGGCAGCCGTCTGGCAGGATTTTGTAGACATAGATGAATTTTACCTGCTCGAAGCTGTTCTT
>JAGAAT010000067.1 GCA_017615095.1 bacterium | reverse complement strand
TCGAAAAGTCGCTTGCCGGACTCCCGGACGGAAAGGTCGTTCTGATACTCGGCGGAGTCGATAAGGGCGGAAGCTACGAGCCGATCCGTCTTCTTGCCGAGACAAAATGCAAGGGGATCGTGCTCATCGGAGCTGCGCGTGAGGTTATACGCCCCTTCTTTGCCGGTTTCCCGAACACGGTCGATGCCGAGTCGATGAGTGATGCTGTGGAGAAGGCTTTCGGGCTTGCAGATGGTGACGGAGTTGTGCTCTTTTCACCTGCCTGCTCCAGCTTCGACTGGTACAGGAACTACAAGGAGAGAGGAGTAGATTTTGTTAATAAAGTCGCTGAGTTGAAGGCGAAAATCAGAGGCTGATACGAATGGATAGAGCTGCGAAAATATACTTTATGATCGCCTTTCTGCTGACGGTTTTCGGCATGGTCATGGTTTTCGACGTCAAGGTCTTCAACAGCGCGTCAGCCGATACGATCGCTCTGGTTCAGCTCCGTTCGCTCTGGGCAAACTTGATCATCGCTGCGGCGGCATTTGCGGCGGCCTGTACGGTAAAGCTGGAAATGCTGAGAAAAAATGTCGTCTGGATGATTCTGCTGGGCTTCGGTCTGCTGATCCTGACCTTCATTATCGGTACGACGGTGAACGGTTCGAAGCGCTGGATAAACCTATACTTTATGATGCTTCAGCCGTCGGAACTGATCAAAGTCATCGGTGTCTTTTACCTCAGCTCGATCATTGAAAGCAAAATCAAAAACGGTGAAAAACTCAAGGAGCTCTTTTTCCCGCTTATCATCATGGGTCTCTTTGCCCTTCTGATCGCGATAGAGGATCTTGGAACAGCTGTTCTGGTATTCGGGATCTCCTTTCTGATGCTTCTTATTGCTGGCTACAACAAGAAAGTAATGGCCGTGATCGCTGTTTTGGGAGCAATCGGCTTTGTATGTTTCGTCCTTGTGGCTGGATACAGAGTCGATCGTGTGAGGAGCTTCGTGAATCCGTGGGCTGTTGCACAGAAAGAGGGCTACCAGAATGTCCAGTCTCTTGCTGCAATAGGCATGGGCGGGCTCTACGGAAAGGGTTTCGGCAACTCGATAAAGAAGCTCGGTACCCTGCCGGAGGCGCATACGGACTTTATTTTCGCGGTCATCTGCGAGGAGTTCGGACTTATCGGCAGCATTGTTTTGATCCTGCTCTATACGGCTCTGCTCGGATTGGGTGTTTATTTTGCCAGAAAGATGCGGAATAGATTTAATTTTTATTTGATTTCAGGGTACACTCTGCTAATTGGTATGCAGACGTTCGTCAATCTCGGAGTCGTTACGTCGAGTTTGCCGAACAAAGGGGTCCCGCTGCCGTTCATAAGCTACGGCGGAACAGCGCTTGTAGTCAATTGGGCGATGGTCGGACTGGTGCTGAACGCTGTAATGTCCGACAAAAGAGAGCAAATCAGTTAGCCGAGGGAGGTTTTAATGGCAGATCAGATAGCGACGAAGGCGATAGTACTTTTAACAGGAGTGAACAGCAGAGAGCGTTACAAGGCGGCGGTAGCTGTCGCCGGAGATCTGCGCTTCCGCGGGATAATCCCGATAGTCGCACTTCCGAAAAATTCTATTTACGAGCGCTTTTTTGCGGAAAGGGGTTATGAAGTGATCCCGACTCCGGTCTTCCCCGAGAGCAAGGGGCTGCTCCTGAAGATCGCCAAGGCTCTGAAGATGGGGCAGAGCATTCAGGATTTTTTGAAAATTTTTGAAATCAAGTCGATAAAAGGCGTTCTCAGCTTCGGCGGGAACATCTCGCTTCCGGCTCTCGAGGCTGCTGCCCGTGTCCCGAAGAAGGTCAAGATCTTCCTCGTCGAGCAGAATGCCGATATCGCAAAGGTCCATGAGGATTTCGTATCCAAGGCTGCAAGAGTTTATCTGCCGTTCCAGGAGATGGAGGCGAAGCTCAACCTTACGAATTCGCTTGTCGCAGGTATCCCGGTCGAGCGCGAGGTGATGAGGTCTGAGCCTATGGAGCTCACCACGACCAAGAAGAAGCTGCTCGTTCTCGGCTGCCGCAAGGACTCCAAAGAGTTCAACGACATGGTCTTTTACCTGCTGGAGAACTTCTCCGAGATCAAAAGGGATTTCTACATCATCCAGGAGACCGGAGAAAAGGATCTCGCTTCGATCAGCCGTTACTACGAAAAGCAGAAGATCGACGCATCGTGCGAGATGTTCTACGACAACCGCGGTCCAGTTCTGAAGGCTGCCGATATAGTTATTTCACGTCCGAACAGCGATGTCATCGCAGAGATCACTGCGCTCAAGAAGCAGGCGGTCTACATCCCGCTTCCGCAGTCGAAGGATTACTTCCAGAAGCTTAACGGATTTCTTCTTGCAAAGAGCGGCGCGGCGTTTCTGATCGAGGACAGGACTGCCGGGACTCCGGCGAAGAGGTATAAAAAGCTGGTGCAGATACTCAGCACATATACACGCCAGCAGGATGTGATGAAGGACAAACTGGCTGAGATGGATTTTGAAAATTCATCGAAGCGTATTGCGAACGATATGGAATTTTTGCTCCAGGGGAAGTGTTGATGCACATTCACTTCATGGGAATAGGCGGGAGCGGAGTCAGCGGACTTTCGATTTTTGCCGCGTCTCTCGGTTATAAGGTCTCCGGCTGCGATCCCTTTGAAAGCGACTATCTCAAGATGGTGAAGGAGAGGGGGATCCCCTGCATGAAGGGGCATTCCGCAGACCATCTCGACGGGGTCGATCTCCTGGTGCGTTCGAGCGCCGTACATCTTGACAACGAAGAGGTCGTCGAGGCGAAAAGGCGCGGCATCGAGGTGAAGACGAGAGGCGAATTTCTGGCGTTTCTCCTCAGGGACCGCCATGTGATCGGCGTCGGCGGCAGTCACGGAAAGACGACCACGACCTGGATGATCTTCAGGCTGCTGAGAGAGGCTGGTGTCAAAGCATCGATCTACGCCGGCGGCAAAAGCGGCGGCTCTTCTAACCTCTGCGATTCCGAGCCGTTTGTCGTCGAGCTCGACGAGAGCGACGGTTCGATCTTTCTGGTAAAGCCGGCTTCGTTTGTCCTGACCAACCTCGAATATGAACATGCGGACTACTACAAATCACCTCTCGATATGCTGAAGCGCTTTGAAAACTATCTGCTGTCGTTCAAACAGGAGAGCCTTGTCGTCGGCCGCGGATTCGACCTGAGCGACAAGATCTACAACGATTTTTCGCCGCTCTCCTTCCCGAGCAGAGACGAACTCGAGAGGGCTTGTTCTTTCCAGAACAGCGACGGCAGCGGTTTCTGCGTTTATGACGGAAAGCTTTGGTTCGAACCTAGCGGAAAGAAGATCTGCGTCGGTCGTTTGAGCGAGCCGCTCCACATCCTGCAGAACAGATCCGCAGCTCTGCTTGCTGCAAACAACTATCTGGGATCAGTCGGAAAATCTCTTCCTGATATCGACTATGAGCCGTTCTGGGCGTCACTTCCGAATGTCGACCGCCGTTTTCAGGTCGTCGGCAGCTATCACGGCCTTTCGCTGGTCGACGACTACGCTCACCATCCGAGCGAGATCAGGGCGACGATCGAGCAGGCAGAAAAGGTCTACCACAGCTTTTATCTTATCTTCCAGCCGCACCGCTACAGCCGTTTTTCAGCCTTTTACGACAAGTTCGTCGATACGCTGAAGGGTGTCGAAAACCTTTTTGTACTGCCGGTTTACGCTGCCGGAGAGGATAGAACTGATGTCGATTCCGAAAGTTTTGTCAAAGAGCTCAATAATTCCGGCAGCAATGCGAAATATTTTGAAAGTGTAGATCAACTTGTTGATTTTATTAAAAAGAATATCGGTTCGTTCAAGGCTTCCGCGATCGTTTCCGTCGGTGCGGGTGACTTGAACCGTGTTTTAAAAGAGCTTTCGGGGGCAAGGTGAAGCTTAAAAAGGCGGCAAATATTTCAAGCCTTCTGACCATCAGGGTCGAAGATGCCGAGTGCGATCTCTACTTCCCTGACGTCGTTGACGACATCCTGCTCTTTACGGATCAGTACGATGATTACTACGTTCTTTCGGGCGGCAGCAACGTCATCGCCGGAAAGATCGAAAAACCGGTCCTCTACATGGGGAACGTTATTTCCGGCAGCGATACGGACGACCTCGGCGAGTTTTCGGTTAAGGTCTTCATGCCGTCGTGGGTCTCGATAGCCTCGCTTCTGAACTATTCGATCACGAACGGGCTTTCGGGCGTCGAGTTTATGGCTGGCATCCCGGGGACGGTCGGCGGGGCGATCGTCGGGAACGCGGCTCCGGCGGGCGATTCGTGGGATGACATCGTCGCGGTGATTTACGTCGTTCAGGACGGCGAGATCTATCCGCTTGTTCCGGAGTACGGCTACAGGACGCTCAAAAACAAGCCGGAGAAGCCGTTCGTTGTCTACGGCTGCGAGCTGATCCTGGTCAAGGATACCCCCGAGGGAGTGCGTTCCCGCATACTGCACTACCTCTCGAAACGTCCGAGGATAAAAGGTCACAGTGCCGGTTCGCTCTTCAAGAACCCTGAGGGCGAAAAGGCGGGAAGGCTGCTCGAGGCAGTCGGTATGAAGGGTTTTTCGGTGGGCGGCGCCAAGCTCAGCGAGAACCACGCAAATATGGTTTTGAACAGCGGCGGAGGGCGTTTCGACGATTTCTGCCGCCTCAGAGATACGGCGATTGAGAGGGTCCGCGAGCGCTTTGACATAACGCTTGAACCCGAGGTTAAATTTTGGAGCTAGATTTTTCGGAGGTCGTGATGAAGAAGCTGGACAGGAATTTGAAGATTGCGGTCATTGCGGGCGGTATGTCCGACGAACGCGAGGTTAGCCTTCAGACGGGCAGGATGATGTACGAAGCCCTGCTTAAAGAGGGGTACACCAGCGTCAGCTTTGTCGATGTCGATTTCACTCTTGATCAGAAGCTGAGGGAGCTCAAGCCCGATGTCGTAGTCAACGGTCTGCACGGAAAATACGGCGAGGACGGCACAGTCCAGGGTCTTCTCGAGATGATGAACATCCCCTACACGAATTCCGGGGTGGCTGCGAGTGCCGTCGGTATGAACAAGATCCTCTGCCGGGCAGTGATGGAGGAGTGCGGGATAAAGACCGCTCCAGGCAAGACAGTCGTTTTTACCGAGGGGATGCCGGCTCCGTTTGACTATCCGTTCGTCATCAAGGATCCGGTGAACGGTTCAAGCTGCGGCGTCTACATCGTCAAGAGCGATGAGGAGTGGAGCAAAGTCAGACCGGAACTCAAGATCGGAAAAGTCTACCTCTGCGAGAAGTTTTTCAAGGGCAGGGATATCGATATCGCGGTGCTCGACAACAAACATCTGGGCAACGTGGCGATCCTCCCGACCAACGAATTTTACGATTATGACGCGAAGTACAACAGCGATTCGACGGTTTACGTCGTAGATCCCGAGCTCGACCCGAAGGTCAGGGCAGAGATCGAATCCGCTGCGGTGAAGCTCCACAACGCGATCGGCTGCAAGGGCGTCACGAGGAGCGACTTCCTTGTCAACGGCAGTGATTACGTTATGCTCGAGATCAACACCCTCCCGGGAATGACGGGTCATTCGCTCGTTCCGATGATTGCGAAGAAGAGGGGCATAAGCTATATCGAACTGCTTGAAACATTAATCGCCGAAGCTTTGGGATAAAATGAAGTCTGTGCTTAACATTTTGAAAATGCTGGGATATTTTTTCAGCGTCGTCTTGCTGGCAGTTTTGATCAACGAGATTTTTTATGCAGGCAGTGACCTGATTTCGACCCTCAAGCGCAACGATGTTTTTATCGTTTCCCCTGAGAAGATCGACATCTACGGCAACGACAGGCTTTCTGACCGGAAGGTCTTGCAGCTTGCGGGGATCGACAAGCCGGTGAATTTCCACGACATCGATACTGCGAAGCTTGAAAACAACCTCAAGAAGAACAGCGGATGGGTCAAGGGCGCGTGGGTCCAGAAGAGCTATCCTGACCATGTGAAGATCACGCTGGAGGAGCATGTGCCGCAGATGATCGTCAACAGCAGGAGGTTCCGCGACGGGAAGGATTTCAACTCTCTCTGGCTTGCCGACGGTGCCGGAAAGCTCTTTATGAAGGCTGAGGCTTCGACCTACAACGAAAAGCTGCCGGTCCTGCTTTTTGACTATCCTTCCGAGGACGAGGAGCGTCAGAAGGAGAACATGATACTGCGTGAAAAGAACATCAGGGATGCGCTGATGATAGTCTCCGTCTGGAACGAATTTTCACCTGAGTGCGAACTTGAGACAATGAGCTACGAGGCGTTTCACGGCTATTCGGTCAAGTGCCGCAGGGGCGGAAAGCTCACAGCAGAAGTTGTGCTGAAGGACGGTTGTTCCGTTGACGACTGGAGGCGGATGGTCAGGAAGTTCAAGGAGACCTCCGATCTTCTCTACAGCCAGAACAGATGGGCTGGCGAGTATGTTTTCGACGAGGCGGACAACACCGACGGCTTCCGCGCATACTTGGGCAAAGTCGTGCAAAATGTCAGGAAAAAGGGAGAGATCTGATGCCAAGGGAGAATCTTATTGTCGCGCTGGATGTAGGCACGGATAAGGTCGCAACTCTCGTTGCGGTTCAGGACGAGAACGGTTTGAAATATGTCGGCAAGGGGCTGGCTGTCAACGAAAGCGGCATGATCGCCGGCAACGTCGTCAACCTTGAGGCGACGAGCAGCGCGATCAGGGCATCGGTCGCTGAGGCTGAAAATGTCTGTTCAAAGATAATAAAATCGGTCTATGTGAGCATTTCCGGCGAACAGATACGTTCGACCTCCGGCAGGGGCGTTGTCACGATCAGGGGCAGCGAGGTCGCGCAGGTCGATATCGACAACGTCATCAGCCAGGCTATGACTCTCAACATCTCCGGAGACCGCGAGATCGTCAATGTCGAGATAGGTGAATTTGTCGTTGACGGCAGGACGGGTATCCGCAACCCCAAGGGCATGGCGTGCAAAAAGCTTGAAGTCGAGGTACTGATCCTCACGGTGTCGATGACGATGCTGAGAAATCTCGTGAAGGCGGTCGAGGACGCAAGGCTCCAGGTCGCAGGACTGCTCGTCAGCGGTATCGCAAGCAGCTGGGCAGTGCTCGAAGAGGATGAAAAAAGGCTCGGCGTCGCACTCATCGACATCGGCGGAGGCTCGGCTGACATCACGATCTACAGCAAGGGCGATCCGATATTCGCGGCATCTGTTCCGCTGGGCGGACGCGACATAACCAACGACATCAGCAAGGTCCTGAAGATACCGCCGCAGGAGGCTGAAAAGATCAAGTGCGAAAAGGGCGATGTCAACAGTGAAAATATTCCCGAGACAGATGAAGTCGAAGTTATCGAGATAGGCACGAACAAGAGCTGCACCAAGAAGGTCAGGCAGCTTTCGGCAGTCCTCACCCCCAGAGTCGAGGAGATCCTCATCGAGGTCAAAAAGCGTCTCCAGGAGAGCCGCAGGGAGAATATGATCCAGACGAATGTCGTTATTACGGGCGGTACGGCAAACCTGAAAAATATCGAACAGCTGGCGAGTGAGATCTTCGAGCAGCCAGTCAGGATCGGCAGACCGAAGATCTGCGGCAACGGCAGCGGGTTCCAGGATGTCATCGGCACAACGTCGTTTTCGACGGCGGTCGGCATGGTAAACTACTTTGCAAGCCGTGACAGAGTGGTGTTCGCGAAGGAGAGCGAGAACATTTTTATTAAAATAATCAACTACTTGAAACAACTTTTTATACTTTAACGGAGCGGTCATGGGCATTCAGGCGGAAAAAACGGAAGTTGTCAAACAGGCGGAGATCGGCGTTATCGGCGTAGGCGGCTGCGGCGGGAATGCTGTCGGGATGATGAGCAGAAAACGTCACGACGAGGCGGAAAATTCTATATTGAAGGGTACGCGGATCATCGCCGCGAACACGGATCTTCAGGCACTTGACGATGAAGATATCAAGTTCTGCGACAGCATTATCCAGCTCGGTCCGAATCTGACCCACGGTCAGGGTTCAGGCGGTCGTCCCGACACAGGGAAGGGTGCCGCCGAAGAGAGTCTGGTCCGCATCGCCGAAGAGATCAAGGGGCTCGACATGCTCTTTATCACAGCCGGAATGGGCGGCGGGACTGGCACAGGAGCTTCGCCGATCATTGCCAAACACGCCAAGGAGAACGGCTGCCTTACCGTCGGGATCGTAACCACGCCGGCTAAATATGAGGGCAAGAAAAAGATGCGTCTTGCGAACGAAGGCATCGAAAACCTCAGGAAATACGTCGATTCGCTGATAATCATCTCGAATGAAACGCTTTTTGACTATGCCGGCGACGAGGAGTCATCCGACATGTTCAAGAGAAGCAACGAGGTCCTTATCGATTCCGTTGAAAATATCACAACGCTCATCGCGAAGCGCGGCAACATCAATGTCGATTTCGCCGATGTCAAGAATGCGATGACCGGCATGGGTTTGACCCTGATCGCGAGCGGACACGCTGAAGGTTCTGCACGTCAGGCGGTCGAGGACGCCCTCAATTCGCAGCTTCTGGAGGGCTACACGATCCGCGGTTCCTCCCGTGCGATAATCTACTTCACGGGCAACATCCCCGGCAAGGATCTCAGGGAGGCGTGCGAGTATTTCCAGCAGGAGATCAACAACGACGAGCTTGATTACAAGCACGGTCTCTGCCGTACTTCCGACAGCATGATCACTGTTTTCATCATTGCCGCGGCGGCAAGAGAGGAGAATGAATTCAGGGGGCAGCTCCCCGAAGTGAATGAAAAGATCCAGAGCGATATCGCATCGATCAGCGATATTCCGATGATCTCTGTTATTGGACCTGAGATCAAACATACGTTCCAGCCTGCGGCGAATATCCAGGCAACGAGCGTTCCTATATCCAAAAATTCACGAAAGGTCAGCGCGGAAGAGATGGGGGTGATTTGGGAATTTGTTGAATCTCCCGCTGAAAAGGTAGATATCAAAAAATAGTTTTTTTTTAAGAAGCGGCCTATGTGCTTTGTGAAAAAAACGCTTCTCTTTTCCACGATTTTTCTTTTTTTAGCTTTTTTGGGCGCGGAAGAGATCCGAACAGTAGAATCCGATACCGGAAGTGAAAACGGTGTCGAACATGAATCAGAAAAAGTTTCTGAAACCGAACAAAAAAACAGCGGACTTCCAGAATGGAAAACCGATTATGACAGTTTTTATTTTCAGCCGACTATCGGGGTCGGTGCAGGGGCTTTAAGCATTGCTCGGTTGAATGCCAATTTCGACTTTTATTTCAACGTTAAACACACGAAACGCAACAACAACATTTATTTGGGATTGGGTACAGGAGTGTACTTTGCCCCCTACTGGAAAAACTTTTTTGAATTTCCGTTTTACGGAAGTGTGGTTTTCGATTTCACAACGAGATACAGCAGCGTCCTGAAATCCGCCAGCTTCTGGATAGAAACTGGTTATCTGATGCTTTATTGGAAAGCGCACGGAAGTATTTTCGGAGTCAAAATCAACGATACATTTTTTCACTGGTTTTTATTCGGCTTAGGGACCGATTTTTTGTTTAAACACAATATCGTTCTCAGGATCGGATTCGAAAACGGCGAGCTGTTTGTTTCAACATTTGCCGTAGCTTTGGGTTATCGGTTTTAAAATGTAGAATCGGATCTCACACGACCTGAAAACACCTGTTTTCTCTAATATTTTCCCGTTTTTCTCCTTG
>JAGAAT010000066.1 GCA_017615095.1 bacterium | reverse complement strand
GGTGACAGTCATCGTTATCATCGCGAAAGGAGTACAGCAGGGAATAGAGCGCGTGAGCAAAATTCTCATGCCGGTTCTCGGGATACTTCTTTTCATGCTTGTATGTTATTCACTCACTCTCGAAGGAATGAAGGAAGCCCTCACCTTCCTGCTCTACCCAGATTTCTCAAAAATATCAGGCGGTTCAGTTCTCGAGGCTCTCGGCACTTCCTTCTTCACACTTTCACTCGGAATGGGTGCGATGATAACCTACGGAAGCTACCTCAAAGGCGAAGTGAGCATCACGAAATCAGCAGTTCAGATCGCTTCGATCGACACTTTGATAGCATTTCTGGCAGGACTCGTGATCTTCCCGATAGTCTTTTCCAACGGGCTTGAGGCAAGCGCAGGTCCCGGACTCATCTTCAAGACCCTTCCCGTTCTTTTTGCAAAAATGCCGGGCGGTCACATCGTTTCGATCGCATTTTTCGCACTTGTCCTCTTTGCTGCGATAACAAGCGCGATCTCGCTTCTCGAAGTCGCCACCGCTTTCATCGTTGACGAATACAAATGCTCGAGAACAAAGGCGCTTCTGATAATCGGAACAGTCATCTGGCTTCTCGGCATCCTTCCTGCGATATCATCACTCAATGTCGCAGGAACTCCTTTTCTCGACTTGTTCGACAAAATCGCTTCCTGCTACATGCTTCCGCTCGGCGGCCTCTGCACCGCACTCGTTTTCGGCTGGGCGATATCCACTGAAAACAAATACAAAGAGATCGGAAAATCCGCAGTCACGAAAATCCTTCTTTTCGCAGCAAAATTCGTCTCTCCTATCCTTCTCCTTGTAGTTTTCCTTAAAGAAATCGGGTTGTTCTAGACAAACTTGATTTTTAAGCTCTTTTTTGGAGGGAGGCATGAAAAAAACAAAAAAAATCGACATTATCATAGTTTGTGTGATCGCGGCACTGACCATAGCGGCAGTCGTTTTCTCAATTATCCCCGATGCAAACGAGCGTGCTGCAGCAAAAAAAGCAGCCTCTTACGAAGCGTTCAACGGCAGAAAGATAGGGATCCTTACCGGCACTAACATGGAGGCAGAAAGCTTCAAATACTTCCCGGAGAGCGAATATCTCTATTTTGACGGTTATCCGAACATGAACATTGCGCTTCTCGACGGAAGGATCGATGCATATCTCGGAGACGAGCCGGCTTTAAAAAGCATCCATGCCGCTGAGCCGAGGATCAACTACTTTCACAAACGTCTGACCAACAACCGCTACTCCTTCGCTTTCCGAAAGGATGATCCTGATGAAAAGGCGCTTCGCGACAAATTCAACCGGTTTCTTGCGAAGCTGAAGGCAGATGGCACTTATGATGAGATCGACAGAACCTGGTTCGGCACCGATGAATCGAAAAAGGTCGTCGATATGTCGGACCTTACCGGCGAAAACGGTGTGATACATATCATCACGACATCGACTGATGAACCCTTTTCCTACATCAAGGACGGCAAAAACGTCGGTTACGACATTGATGTTGCGGTGCGTTTCTGCCGCGAATACGGCTATAGTATTGAAATCACCAGTGTCGATTTCGCCGCGCGGATCCCGGCTCTGGCATCAGGCAGGTATGAATTCACGACCACAATGAACGTAACGCCGGAACGCGAGGAACAGGTGCTCTTTTCTGATCCTGTCAGCGAAGGAGGGATCGTCGTAGCGGCACGTTCGGACGAGATCATAGCCGGAGAGCCCGAATATTCCGAATACATCGGCAAACGGGTCGGTATCCTGAACGGTTACAGCTATGAACAGAAGGTCCTTACAATGTTCAACGGCTCGACTTTCGTATATCTTGAAACTACCAGTGACCTGATCCTTGCTCTGGAAAAAGGGACCATCGACTGCTTTCCGTATGACACGCCTCTTCTGAAGCAGATCTCCTACGAAGAACCCGATATCGGATATCTGAGCAGACCGATCATGGATTCAGAATACGCATTCGCTTTTTCCAAAGTCGGCGAAAATTCGCAAAAGTTCCTCAGGGAATTCAACGAATACCTTGCAAAAATCAAGGAAAACGGAAAACTTGCCGAGATAGAAGAACGCTGGTTCGGAGATCTGACCAAAGTTGATAAAAGTTATGAACCGCCTGCACTTTCCGGTGAAAAAGGAACTCTGAAGATCTGCCTCACTCCGGACGAGCCTCCCTTTTCCTTTGTGGCTAACGGCAGATACACGGGGAATTCGGTGGAACTCATCTATGACTTTGCATCAGAATACGGTTATTCGCTTTCATTCGATGGGGCGACCGTCACATCCTGCCTCGTTGGAATGGCATCGGGAAAGTATGATATATGGATAGGCAACAACGACGTCACCGAAGAGCGTAAGGAAACAATGTACTTCTCGGACGGCGTATTCAAAGGCGGTATGGGACTTGCCGTTATGGCGGAAGATCTCGGAATGCCGAAGGCTGACAGGCGGAATATTTTTGAAAGCATCGCAGACAGTTTCTATAAAAACTTCATCCGCGAAGACCGCTGGAAACTGATTCTGAGCGGTGTGGAGACAACGTGCATCATCACGCTGCTTTCTGTACTTTTCGGAACGATCCTCGCGTTTCTCATCTGCATGTTCCGCCGCACCGGTTCAATACTTGCGAACAGGATCTCCGACCTCTATGTCAAGATCATGCAGGGAACACCGACGGTCGTGCTTCTGATGATCCTCTATTTCGTTGTTTTTGCAAAAACGCCGCTCTCTGCGGTCACTGTTGCGATCATAGGTTTCGCTCTGAATTTCGGTGCTTACGGCTCCGAGATCATGCGCTCAGGCATTGAAGGAGTCGATCCCGGACAGCGCGAGGCGGCTCTTGCATTAGGATACACCGAGAACCAGTCGTTTTTCCGCTTCATCTTTCCGCAGGCG
>JAGAAT010000065.1 GCA_017615095.1 bacterium | reverse complement strand
GGAATCCGTAAGTGTCGTAAAGTTTAAAGACGAGCTCTCCGGGGAATTCTTTTCTGCCGCTTGCAAGCATCTCTTTTATTCCGTCGTCAAGAAGCGCAAGACCTTTGTCGAGCGTCTGTCTGAAGCGCGATTCCTCGTCGCGGACGATATTGAGGATAAGTTCAGATTTTTCGACAAGTTCGGGATAGTGCTCACCCATGATCTTGATGACTTCGCCGCAGACTTTCCAGAAGAAAAGTCCGTTGAAACCGAGTTTGTGACCGTGTCTGATGGCGCGGCGCATGATCCTGCGGAGAACGTATCCGCGACCTTCGTTTGACGGCGTGATCGTGTCTGCGATGAGGAAAGAGGTGCTTCTCGCGTGGTCTGCGATAACGTTGAGACTTGATCTGAATTCCGCCGGGACTGTTTTTCCGAGCAGATCTTCAGTAAAATGAATGAGATCCTGGAAAACATCGATCTCGTAGTTCGAAAGTTTGCCGTTGAGTATCGAAGTTATCCTCTCAAGCCCCATTCCGGTATCGATATTCGGCTTTGGAAGCGGAGTCAGTTTGCCGCTCTCGTCACGGTTGAACTGCATGAAAACGAGGTTCCAGATCTCTACGAATCTGCCGCAGTCGAAATCGGGCATTCCGTTGTCGAAGAAAGGTTTCTCGACTTTGAAGCCCTCGCCTAAATCGTAGTGGATCTCGCTGCACGGGCCGCACGGACCTGTATCGCCCATCTGCCAGAAGTTGTCGTGTTCGTCGAGACGGAAAATATGTTTCGGGTCAACGTCGGTATTTTTGAGCCAGAGCTGCTCAGCCTCGTCATCCTCTCTGAAAACGGTGACGTAAAGGCGCGATTTGTCGAGTTTGAAGACTTCGGTAACAAGCTCCCATGCATATTTTATCGCATCTTCCTTGAAGTAGTCGCCGAAAGAAAAGTTTCCGAGCATCTCAAAAAATGTGTGGTGACGCGTCGTGAAGCCGACATTTTCAAGGTCGTTGTGCTTTCCGCCGGCTCTGACGCACTTCTGAGCGCTGCACGCACGGGTGTAGCTTCTTTTCTCGAGCCCGAGAAAAAGTTTTTTGAACTGGTTCATTCCGGCATTTGCGAAAAGCAGAGTCTTGTCTTCTGCCGGAAGAAGCGGCGAACTTGCCACGACCGTGTGACCCTTTTCTTTAAAAAAGTTCAGGAAGGTATCTCTTACCTCGTCTATCGTCCAAACCTTCATTGATTTCTCCATTGATATAAGTTGTTTATTTTATTTGATATTTTATTTGAAAACATGACCGATCCTGTCAAAACGGACGTCAACTATGTCAAAAATCGAACTGCCGAACTGTATCGAAAACCAGACGAAAAGCGGCTTGCCCTGAACGTTGCTGCGCGGGACCATCCCGAAAAAGCGGCTGTCGAAACTGTCGTCGCGGTTGTCGCCCATGACGAAGTAGTAGCGCGGCGGGATTTTGATGCTTCTTGCGCAGTACGGGCACTGTGATTCGATCTTAGAGCGGATCGCGTCGTTGAAATCGTCGTTGAAAATGACGTTGTAGCGTCCTCCCTCCGGATTGGTCTCGGTGTACTGAGTGGTGTTTTTGACTTCGCCGCGCGAAGAGGTGTAGGAGACCTTGCCGATTTTCTCATGTTCAAGCTTTTTGTTGTTGATGTAGATATCCTTGCCGGAAATGAAAATCGTATCTCCGGGGAGACCGATAACGCGCTTTACGAGTGCCTTTTTCTCCGGTCCGGGCTCGATGAAGGTGATGATCTCGCCGCGCTTCGGGTCACGGAATTCGACAAACTGACTGTTGGCGAACGGAAGCGTCAGACCGTAGGAAAACATCGAAACGAAGAGGTTGTCGCCGATGTTGATGGTATCGACCATGCTGCCTGTCGGGACGCGGTACGAGCCGATCACGAAGAATTTGAGGAGCAGCGCGATCAGTACGACGAGCCAGAGTTCTTCGACAAGCTCTGCTACTGGATTCTGCTTGTACTTGTTGAAAAAATGCGAAAAATTGTACTCGGTCTCGCCGTGGATGCGCTTGACCTCGTCATACGACGGGAACCGTTCGGTCTTGTTCAGCGCGGCGATCATATTGACATTCGCATCTACCTTTTTTTGGATGTTGTCAGGCAAATTCCTTCTTTTCTTCTGGATCCACTGAAGCTGAAGGAGCCTAACTGCCAGTTTTTTCAATAACTTTTTTGTTTTGTACTTTTCAAACATTTCACAACCTCAAAAAAAACAGCGAAAAATAGTCCAAAGAGGTACAAAATCAACTATTAAGAGGATTTCTATATTTCTTTTGCAGATGGCTGTTTTGCTTGACTTTGTCGTGCGTAACTATTAAAGACTCCACCCGGAGGGGCAGATGAGGATTGTTGATGGAACCGAAATAGTTTCTGCCGTCAGGCGTCTTTTTATCGACATAAACTACGAGCCTGAGTCTCTTTGCGGAGTGCGCTTCGACGATGATTCGATGGGTGATTTCGAGCGCAGTCTTGCCGATGTTCTGCAGGAAAATATCGTGAAATCGGCTTCCGAGAGGCGTCCGCTCTGTCAGGACTGCGGAGTCGCGCAGCTCTTTGTCAAAGTCGGAAAGAACTTGTCTTTCAGTGGTGCGCCATCTCTTGAAATACTTCTGAACAGAGGGGTGGAGGAGGCTTACCGGGACGGTCTGCTCAGGAAATCGACGGTCTGCGACCCATTCGAGCGGGTCAACGAAGGCAAAAATCTTCCTGCCTTCATCCACTGGGAACTCTGCGACGGCGACAAGCTGGAAATTTACGGCATCGCCAAGGGCGGAGGCAGCGAGAATGTAAGTACGCAGAAGATGCTCGTTCCTGCCGTCGGGCGCGAAGGAGTTGCCGATTTTGTTTTCGAAACGCTCAGGAACGCCGGCGGAAAGGGGTGTCCTCCCTATTTTGTCGGAGTCGGAGTCGGCGGAACGTTCGATTCTGTCGCAGCTTTGGCGAAAAAAGCTCTTCTCGAGCAGGTCTGCGAAGATAATGAACTGCTTGAAACAATTAATAAAAAGATAAAAAATTTAGGTTTCGGAGTCCTTGGTTTCCCTGGAATTTGTCCGGTAAAAGCGGTTTATGTGAAAAAGGCTCCGACACATATTGCAATGATGCCTGCGGCTGTCGCTCTCAACTGCCACAGCTTCCGGGTTGGAAAGGTGATTTTGTAGGTTGTTATGAAATTCTCTTCCGAAAATTTAAAAGCCGGTGAAATCGTTAGGGTTTCCGGTCAATTTTTTACACTTCGCGACAATTCCGTAAAAAAGTTAGTAGATATTTTAAAGAGCGGTGGCAAAATACCGCTCGATCTCTCCGGCGCCTACGCCTTTTTTGCTGCTCCGACTCCGGGGTTCCGGGAATCGAGGGCAAGCATAGGTCCCACGACCAGTGCGAGGATGGCGGGTTTCGTACCGTATCTTCTTGACTGCGGAGTCAGGGGCTTTGTAGGAAAGGGAGCTATCCCGGATGATGCTGTCGGGGCGCTTCTGGCGCACGGCGGGCTCTATTTTCAGGCTCTCGGCGGGGTAGGGGCGTACTACGGCAGCAGGGTCGTCGATATGCGGCCGCTGATGTTCGAAGAGCTTGGACCGGAGGCGGTTTTTTTGGTTGACGTAGCGGATTTTCCGCTGGTAATATCAATTGATTCCGGTGGCGGGATCTTTTTTTGACGAGGTTAAACATGGGCAAAAAAGAGTTCTTGGAAACAAAGTATGAAAACGAAAAGTGCGTACTTACCGTAAGGCCGGCACTTTGCAAAGGCTGCGAAGTCTGCATTGAATTCTGTCCGAAAAAGGCTCTCTCTCTTGAAAGAAAAAGACAGATCGTCGTTGCAGACCACATTGAAAACTGCATTGCTTGCGGAATGTGCGAGCTCAGATGTCCCGATTTCGCGATTTACATTGAGAAAAAGTAACATTGGAGGAAGTAGAGATGGCAAATCCAAATTACGAATTTATTCAAGGCAACCTCGCCTGCGCTAAGGGCGCTGCCTACGCGGGCTGCAAATTTTTCGGCGGTTACCCGATAACTCCGTCCACCGAAATTGCCGAGTTCATGTCGGAATACCTTCCGAGACACGGCGGCAAGTTCATCCAGATGGAGGATGAAATCGCATCGATCGCATCGATCATCGGCGCATCGCTTACCGGCTCGAAATCAATGACTGCAACCAGCGGTCCCGGTTTCTCGCTCATGCAGGAGCTTCTCGGTTATGCCTGCATCGCTGAGGTCCCGATCGTTGTCGTCGATGTTATGCGCGGCGGTCCGTCGACCGGTCTTCCGACCTCTCCGGCACAGTCCGACCTCCTTCAGGCGAAGTGGGGTACACACGGTGACCACCCCGCGATCACGATAGTTCCGAACTCTGTCGAAGAGATGTTCACCGAGACGGTCCGTGCATTCAACCTCGCTGAGTATTTCAGGACTCCGGTTATAATCCTCGGTGACGAGATCATCGGTCACATGAGAGAGCGCATCAGGATCCCCGAACCCGGAGAGCTCGAAGTCGTCAACAGGACGCTTCCGAACAACGACGGCGTCTGCACGATCCCGTACGCATCGGACAGAAACAAACCGGCATGTCTTCCGAACTTCGGAAAGAGCCGCATCCACGTCACCGGTCTCAACCATGACGACACCGGTTTCCCGACCATGGATCCCGAGATCGTTGCCCGCGAAAACGAGAGGATCTCAACGAAGGTTTACGAGCAGAGACACCTTGTCGACAAGTTCGAGAAGCTCCAGTGCGACGATGCCAAGATCCTCATGCTTGCAGTCGGAAGTGCAGCAAGAGCAGCAGAAGAGGCTGTTTCCGTGCTTCGCGAAAGAGGTATCAAGGCAGGACTTTTCAGACCTGTAACGCTCTGGCCCTTCCCGAAGGACGAGTTCTCGAGGCTCGCTGCGGAAGCCGATTATGTTGTAGTTCCCGAGATGAATTTGGGTCAGCTCAAGACCGTAGCCGAAAGATTTACAAAACGGACGAAGATCGTTTCCGTCAACCTCGTCAACGGTGAACCGCTTGGTCCGGACAACATCATTTCGGCTGTAAACCATCTCAACATTTATTAAGGAGAATAAAGATGTTTGACTATTCAGAATACTTGAGAAACGAAAAGCTCCCGCACATCTGGTGCCCCGGATGCGGACACGGAATAGTTCTTAAATCGTTGATCAGAGCGGTCGCAAAAGCCGGCTGGAACAAGGACGACATCGTTCTGGTCAGCGGTATCGGCTGCGCTTCGAGACTTCCCGGCTACGTTGATTTCAACACGCTCCACACGGCTCACGGAAGGGCTCTCGCATTCGCAACGGGCATCAAGCTTGCCAAACCGGAGATGCACGTCATCGTCGTTTCGGGCGACGGCGATTCTCTCGCGATCGGCGGCAACCACTTCATCCATGCCTGCCGCAGAAACATCGACATCACGCTTATCTGCTTCAACAACAGGATCTACGGAATGACAGGCGGACAGTATTCACCGACGACTCCGTCCGATGACAAGACAGCGACTTCGCCCTACGGCAACGTAGAGCCCCACTTCGATGTCGCAGAGCTTGCAAAGGGCGCAGGCGCTACCTACGTCGCAAGAGGCACGAGCTTCCATGTTCCGCAGCTTGACGATCTCATCTACAAAGGTCTCATGCACAAAGGATTCTCGGTCATCGAGGCGGCTGAAGCCTGCTTCACGACCCACGGCAGAAAGAACCGCAAAAAATACGGTCCGAGCAACCTCGACATGCTCAAATGGCAGCGCGATCACGCCGTTCCGGTTGCAAAAGCAGCAGAGATGACTCCTGAAGAGCTTGAGGACAAAATCGTCACTGGAGTTCTCTACGACATTGAAAAACCGGGATTGATCGAACAATATCAAAAACTTATCGATTCCTTCAACGGAGGGGCAAAATGAGAAAAGAGATAAGATTTTCAGGCAGCGGCGGTCAGGGCGTCATCCTTGCATCCGTTATTTTGGGAACAGCGGCTGCTCTTTATGAAAACAAACATTCCGTTCAGAGCCAGTCATACGGTCCCGAGGCACGCGGCGGCGCATCAAAAGCCGATGTCATCATCAGCGACGACCCGATCAAATACCCGAAGGCGAGAAATATCGACTTCATGCTCTGCCTGACCCAGAAGGCAGCTGACAAGTATATGCCGTCACTCAAAAAGGGCGGTCTCGTCCTTATCGACAGCGACTACGTTGATGTCCCCGAGAGTCCCGACTACACAGTCGTCAAGCTCCCGATCTCGTCAACGACATACGACAAACAGGGCAAACTCATCGCCATCAACATCGTATCGCTCTCCGCATTCGTCGAAGTAACCAAACTTGTTTCAGAAGACTCCCTCGAAAAAGCCGTCCTTCAGGCTGCACCGAAAGGAACCGAAGACTTCAACATGGAAGCCGTCAAAATCGGAAGAGAACTGGCAAAAACTCTTAAATAAGATCTGATTCTTCTCGTAATTCTTACGTCGATTTTTCGTTTTTCTTGAGAATTATTTGTATAAGGCAGCCAGAAGAATTGAAGTCCGATCAGTAAACCAGATGCACGGTGCATCGTCCCTTAACTATTACGAGTATAAAAACATCGGGAT
>JAGAAT010000064.1 GCA_017615095.1 bacterium | reverse complement strand
TTGAGAGTTTTTCAGAACTATTTTTAATAACGGGGACTAATTTTCCTCTTTTTTGTCGACCTTGATCGAAAGCTCCTTCAGCTGAGTCTCCGTAACGGGTGCCGGAGCCGAAGTCATCATGCAGGTCGCGCTGGTCGTTTTCGGGAAGGCGATGACATCTCTGATCGCATCAGTGTTGTTGAGGAGCATCATCAGTCTGTCGAAACCGATCGCCAGGCCGCCGTGAGGCGGAGCACCGAACTCAAGCGCTTCGACAAGGTATCCGAAATTCTCCTTCGCCTCTTCGTCGCTGATGCCGAGGAACTTGAAGACCTCCTTCTGCTTGTCGGTGTTGTGGATCCTTATACTGCCGCCGCCTGCCTCGTAGCCGTTGATAACGATGTCGTAAGCTCTCGAATTGATCGTGCCGAGATCGTCGCCGCGCTTTGCAGCCTCGAAATCGAAATCGGTGAAAGCGTGGTGTTTAGCGACCCATTCGCCCGTCTCTTCGTCAACTTCGAATGCGGGGAAGTTGGTGATCCAGACGAATTCGTAGCTGTTTTTGTCATACAGGTTGTATTCGGCAGCAAGTCTTTTTCTCAAATTCCCGAGAGCCGTGAGAGCGACACCCGTTTTGTCCGCAACGACAAACATGACGCTGTTTTCAGGGATCATTTCTGCAAGCTGCGCCTTTTCCGCATCGTTGAAGAACTTCATAAGCGGAGAATCGAGCCCGCCGTTTTCCTTCTTTATCCAGGCAAGAGCCTTCGCACCGTCGCCCTGGACATCCTTTTCGATGTTTTTGATCTGGTTTTTCGAAAGCTCTGCCGCGTGACCTTCGAGAATGACACCTTTTACAACCATTTTCGGATCTGTTGCGGCGTTTTTGAAAGCTGCAAACTCAGAGTTGGCGAAAATTGCGTCGAGTGTCCTGAGTTCCATGCCGAACCTGAGGTCGGGCTTGTCGCTTCCGTATTTGTCCATGGCTTCGTTGAAGGTCATCCTTCTGAACGGTCTCTTCACATCAAGGTTTTTAGTCTCCTTGAAGACCTTGCAGAGAAGCCCCTCGGTGACGTTCATGACGTCGTCCTCTTCGACAAAGCTCATCTCGAAGTCTATCTGGGTGAACTCGGGCTGTCTGTCGGCACGCAGAGCCTCGTCGCGGAAGCACTTGACGACCTGATAGTACTTGTCCATTCCGGCGACCATGAGGATCTGTTTGAAGACCTGAGGCGACTGCGGAAGAGCATAGAACGAACCCGGCCAGAGTCTGCTCGGAACAAGGAAATCGCGTGCGCCGCCAGGGCTGCTCTTGATAAGGAAAGGCGTCTCTACCTCGACGAAATCCAGCGAATCGAAATATTCGTGGATGAGTGCGCTGACCTTCGAACGGGTAACAAGATTCTGAAGGATATTCGACTTTCTTATATCGATGTACCTGTATTTCAGCTTGATCGCGTCGTTCGCGTCCTTGCGGTAATCGAACGGCATCGGCTTCGACGGGTTCAGCAGAGTCACGCTTTCAGCCTCGACCTCGATGCAGCCTGTCGGATATTTGTCGGTGCGGTTTTCGCCGCGGTCGATGACTGTCCCCTTTACGGAAACGACCGATTCCAGCGTAAATCTGCCAGCCGTTTCAACAAGCGCCGGATCGTTGACAACGACCTGGGTTTTTCCGTAACGGTCTGAAAGTACTAAAAAAAGTATCGGGCCCATCTCACGTTTCTGGATAAGCCAACCGGCGATTTCGACCTTTTGACCGAGATTGGTCAGGTTCAGTTCGCCGCAAGTGTGTGACCTTAACATTTCAACCTCCCAGTTTGAAACATACCTTTGTCAGCATCTATAAATCAAAGTGCCGTAAGCACCTTAGGACCATCCTTGGTTATGGCGACAGTGTGCTCGAACTGGCAGCTGAGCTTGCCGTCAAGCGTTACGACCGTCCAGCCGTCGTTCAGGGTCCTGCATTTGTAGGTCCCCTCGTTGATCATCGGCTCGATCGCTACGACCATCCCCTCCTTCAGCTCCAGACCGTGTCCGTGCTTGCCGTAGTGCGGTATCGCCGGATCTTCGTGAAGATGTATCCCCGTGCCGTGACCGACGTAATCTTCAACGACCGAGTAACCGTTGCTCTCGGCATACTCCTGGATGACGGCGCCGATATCGCCGAGACGGTTCCCGATCAGGCACTGCTCTATACCGAGCTCGAGACAGTGGTGCGTGACATCGACGAGTCTCTTTGCCTCATCGCTCGCGCCGGGCATGACATAAGTCATCGTGCTGTCGCCGATGAAGCCGTGGAGCGTAACGCCGCAGTCGACCGAAAGGATATCGCCCCGCTGGATGATCTTCGTCTTGTGCGGGATGCCGTGAACTACCTCGTTGTTGACCGCGATGCAGGTCGCGTAGTGGTAATCCTCGACTGCCTTAAAGGTCGGAGATCCGCCGTGTTTTTTTATGTATTTGTCGGCAAAACTGTCGATCTGAAGTGTGGAAACCCCTGGTTTTATGTAGGATTTCAGCTCCTGAAAAAGCTCGGCAAGGATCTTTCCCGCCGCCCTGATCTTTTCGATCTGCTCCGGGGTTTTGATAATTATTCCGGGCATATTTACCTCCAAGTTTCAAAATAAAACTGCGAGATTATACGAATCGAAACATCATATTCAAGGGTCAAAATACTTGATTTCGCACTTGCAAAATGCAACTATGGAGAAGGTCGGGCAAAAAGACCGTTCTTTTGCAATTTTTACCGGAGGATACGATGTTCAAAACTTTCAGCGAAATTATCGCGTATGTACAGAAAATGGAGAAAAAGCCGAGAGTCGCAGTCGTCGGCGCGGATAAGCCGGTAGCTGTCGAAGCGGCTGTCGATATGGTTGTCGAAAACCTCGCCGTCCCTGTTCTTTTCGGAAACGCCGAGAAGATAAACCATCTCATCGAAGATACCGTTCTTAAAGGCAAAGTCGAGATCGTTCCGTGTGCAGACAATGTTGAAAGCTGCTCGAAAGCCGCTGATTACGCAGCAGACGGCAGAGTCAACATCCTTCTGAAAGGAAGCGTCGAGACAGCGCAGATAATGAAAGCCGTCTTCAGAAAGGAAAACGGTCTCAAAGCCGCATCGGTCGTAAGCGACATCCTGATTTACGAAGATCCGCTCGCACCGAAGGATAACAAACGCCTCGTCGGTCTCATGGACGGCGGCATAATCCCGCTTCCGACGCTCGAGCAGAAGATCGAGATGACCCGCGGCGCAGTCCAGGTCTTCCATAAACTCGGTTTTGAAAAGCCGAGAGTCGCATACATTTCGGCGATCGAAACAGTATCCCCGAAGATCCAGTCCACCGTTGACGCAGCGGAGATCCAGAGGATGAAGGCTGACGGCGAACTTGACGACATCAACGCTTACCTTGAAGGACCTTATGCGATCGACAACGTCATTTCGGAGTACGCAGCGAAAGTCAAAGGGATCAACTCAGTCATGGCTGGATGTGCGGACATCCTCATTTTCCCGAATATCGAAAGCGGAAACGTCCTCGGCAAGCTCGTCCACTACTGGGGCGGCGCACAGACCGGTCACGTCATCGTCGGAGCAAAGGTCCCGGTTCTTCTGAGCTCGCGTGCAGACGACGCTCAGGCAAAGATCAACTCGCTCGTCCTCGGAATCGCGGTATCCTTCTGATGGCAGAAAAACAGGAGGTAAAATATCCGGTCACGATGGATCTCAAGGTCATCATGATCTCCGATCCTGACGAAAGCCGGAACACGTCGGAACTGGACAAGATACTGAATGATCTGGGTATCCCGCTCAACTCATCCTGGAAAACCGAAAAGAGCTCCGGCGGAAAGTACACCGCCTACACCGGCACAGTCTTCATACTTTCCCATGAAAAGATGGTTGACCTTTTTGCACTGCTCAAAGCCCATCCGCGTGTAAAATTCGCACTGTGATCAAATCAGTCGCGGCCAGACCGGCACACATCGAAAACATCTGATTTTTCTAGAAATTTTCCACATTTCTTCTTGCAAACATTTCCATAAAAAGCATAATTGTCTTCAGTTTTGAACTCCACCGCCGCAAGCGGCACCTTCCCTGGGGAGGAGTTTCCAATTCCCCCTCTAAGCTAGAATCAAGTTGCCAGTGGCAAGTTGATCAGGTGGAACGGAGTGCCGGGGGCGTGTGTAAAAGCAAAGGAAAAATAAAATGAAAAAATCTGCATTTCTCTCACTTATTTTGTTGCTATCTTTTTTTGCTGTTTCCTGCTCTTCATCCGGCTCGACGAACGATTCCGACGCTGTTTCCGATGCCGACAGAGACACGCAGGATCCCACGACCGTCGTTGATGAAGATGCAGACCAGGACACTGATTCCATCGATGATTCAGACAAAACACCGGATGTCGATCAGGACAATGATTCAGACACTTCTGAAACTGTCGAATGTCTTGATCTCCGCTACAACGAAAACACGATCAAAACACCGTTCCCGTTCAAGGATGAAAACGGCAAAATCACTTTCTGCCGCCCCGGCTGCGACACGCCCACTGAAAACGACCCGCAGTGTGTCCGCAACATCTGGGAATGGGACAACTGGGAAGAGTATCAGGTCTATCTTGAGGCTCAGGAGAAAGACTCCAACCAGGAGTGGGAGCGCGAATGTTATCCCTGGCCGTGCAAGCTGCCGGACATGCATCCGAAAACAAAAGAGACTTTAGACACTTTCGTCAGCACTTGTGACATGTTGCTGACAGTTCACAACTTCAAGGCAAATGAGGGAACGGTCTGGTCTCACGGTATGTCCGACGGAGTTGCTGGAATGGATTTCGGTCATACTGGAAGAACTATTGAATATGATCCTGAGAAAAATGAATACATGACTTTGGGGCAGAATCGGGCTCTTGCGTTTAATGAAGGGCGGTACATCGTTGAAGTTTTTGACAGATACCCTGGTCGAAATCCCGATTTTTACAAAGTTTTTACTGTCTCCGTATTGCGGACAGAAAAAGGTTATTTTTATGAATTTATCCGCGACAACTATGGACAGAAAGATGAGTTTTTACGTCCGCCGTTTGCCGGAAAGAACTGGGCTTTGCTGCGTCTGACCGGAGGAAAAACGGTTTACGCCTCCTCCCAAGACTGGGTTTGGTTTGAACTTGACGGGATCACCAACTACGCCGGAGAAGGCAACATCGTCGGAGACCACCTGACTTTCATCACAAACAACAGGGAACTTTATTACTGTGATTTGCGGAAATATCCGAAGCATATTGACGACTGTTTCAAGCTCAACCGCAAAGACGAATCAGGAACAGAAGAACTCGGACACAGCCCCAGGATCGATGTCGAAGATGAATACCGCGTTGTTTACAACGTTTACAGGAAACAGATTTTTGTCGAAGTCGATCTGCATGATTTAAACAATCCCAAATATAAGGACTATGCAATAGAAAACAGCAAAGAAACAGCATACAGCCAGGAAATAGATATGCTGCATGGAAACAGGGTTTCGTATCAGGAATTTTTTACCTTATCAGATGGAACGGTTGATGTTATCGGCTGTTTTTACCGCTTTGACAAGCAGAAAACATACTGCCAGAACAGAAACAATTTTTTGACATATGGAAGAAATTTGATGGGTTACAATGTGTTTTGGGGGAAATGGCATTTGTGGAAAACAGTAACAAGCATTGACGCAATCATGCGAGATTGGGAGTGCTATTGTAAAGAAACCGGAATATGCCCGCTAGAACCTGCAACGGAAGAGGAACTTCTTAACTCCCCCTCTAAGCTAGAGGGGGCGGCACAAAGTACCGGGGGCGTGTGTAAAAATGCAGACACACTCCACAGTCAGCGAGCTGACAGCTCCCCCAACTTAGGGGAGCAGCCTTTATTTGACGGAAACGGTGTCTATTTCTGCGGCTATATGGAACGTTTTTTGATGAATGTAGGGCATTCCGGTTACTGCCTCACAGCCGCTCAGATGAACAACTATTTGAAATCAAAGGATAAAAGTGATCAGCGTCTCAAAGATCTGATCCTTGCTTCAAAAAGATTGTGGAAAACCGAAAAATCTTTCACCGACCTCATCAAAAACCATAAAAAGATCTGGAATAAATTCCACGGTTGCGAAATTCACCGAGACTTTACCTGCGAATACGACGAGGAAACTTCAACATTTGACAGCGACAGCGTGATGTTCGCCACCGTGATCGACCACGGCAAAGCACGTGACGGCATATTTTTCAGAGACAAATTCTATGAAGCCAACGGCAATTTCCATAAAGTTATCAAAGAGTTGCGCCAGAAATTCGGCGCGAGCCTCAGAGGAAATCCGCGGATAGAGGTAAAGGAAAAGAAATAGGAGGGAGTTTTTCAGCGGGACACTCCACAAATCGGAAGCCGGCGCCGCTGAAGTTGAAGAAAACGGGTGGATGTGATATTTTAATTAAAAAAGGAGTTTTAATTTTTTAAGGAGGAGAAAAAAAATGACAAAAACAGAAGTCGCGATCGTTGTAAATCCAGGTTCAACTTCGACAAAATTCGCCGTTTTCAGCCGTGAAGGCTCGCTTTACGAAGAGACGGTGAGACATCCGCAGGAGGAGCTGGCAAAGTTCAAACTCGTTTCGGAGCAGTTCGATTTCAGGTATTCGATGATAAAAAAGGCAGTGGACAAAGTCGTCGCTGAAAAAGGCTTTCAGGTTGTTGCATCTGTCGGCAGGGGCGGCCCGGTAAAACCGCTCGAAGGCGGCACATACCTCGTAAACCAGGCGCTTCTGGATGACCTCAACAGCTGCAAATTCGCAAACCACGCATCAAATCTGGGCGGAATAATCGCCGACAGACTGGCAAAGGATTTCGGACTCAAAGAGAGCTACATCGTCGATCCGGTAACGACCGACAACATGTGGGATAAGGCGAGACTTTCCGGACTTCCGGGGATCACGAGGATCTGCCGTGTCCATGCTCTCAACATCAAGGCTGTTGCGAGAAAGATCGCCGAAAAGCAGGGCAAGGATTTCTACAAAGCGAACTACGTCGTCGCCCACTTGGGCGGCGGGATCTCGATCGCGGCACTCGAAGGGGGCAAAGTGGTCGATGTCAACGACGGACTGCTCGGAATGGGACCTTTCAGCATGAACAGAGCAGGTGCAATGCCTTTGATCGGCATAATCAACATGTGCTATTCGATGCCGAAAGAAGAAGTCATCCGCATTTTCTCGCGTGAAAGCGGATTCAAGGCATACATCGGAACTGAGGATTTCCGTGACATCGAAGACCGCGTTAAAGCAGGCGACCCCGAAACTTTGAAAGTGTTCGAAGCCTTTGAATATCAGGTCGCAAAAGAGATCGGCGCCTATGCTGCTGCGCTCAAAGGAAAGATCGACGGAATCATCGTTACCGGCGGATGCGCATACTTCAAAAAATTTGTCGAAGATCTCAAAGAATACACCGGCTGGATGGCCGATTTCTTCGTTTATCCTGGTGAAGACGAGCTCGCAGCGCTTGCGGAAGGTGCTTTCAGAGTCGTTGACGGTGTTGAAAAAGCCAAAAATTATTAATTCTTGCAGCCGCCTTCTTGCCATAATATCGATATTTCGAGATATCGAGATATCGACGGCGGCAAAAAGCAACGGCGGCGGCGGTTTATTTCTTGATTAGTTGTCTTCCTGATTTTCTGTGATTTCCGGAGTCTCCGGTTCATCGTTCTGAGTGATCTCGGACTCGTCAGCCGTCTCACCGTCAGGCTCGGAGATCTTGGTGACAGAGACGACGCGCTCCTCGCCGTTGACCCTGAAGAGGCGTACGCCCTTCGTGTTCCTGCCGATAACGCTGATGCCGCTTACCGGGATGCGGATAGCCTGACCGTTAGATGTGATCAGCATTACTTCGTCACCGTCAACGACCTTCAGGACGCCTACGACATTGCCGTTTTCGTCCGAAGTCTTGATGGTGATGATCCCCTTTCCG
Organism: bacterium; assembly: GCA_017615095.1. Taxonomy (GTDB): domain Bacteria; phylum UBP6; class UBA1177; order UBA1177; family UBA1177; genus UBA1177. The sequence continues at coordinate 913 of JAGAAT010000064.1, read as the reverse complement.
CCTCTCGACTGGAGCCTGTAATCTTCGACCATCGTGCGTTTTCCGATACCCTTGTCGGTGATGGTGAGAAGCGTCGTTCCCTCTTCGATGATATCCATCGTTACGACCTCATCGCCGCTTACCAGATGGATACCGCGGACGCCTGTCGTGTCACGCCCCATCGCGCGGACATCGTTTTCGTTGAATCTGATGCTGAGGCCGGATCTCGTTGCGAGAACGACATCGTTGCTGCCGTTCGTCAGCTTGACATCGACCAGCTCGTCGCCTTCAGCCAGCTTGATAGCCTTCTTGCCGTTGCTGCGCTGGATCTCGTACTCCTTGATATCCGTCTTCTTGACCGTGCCGTTCTTTGTACCCATGAGGATGTAGTGACCTTCGGCGAACTCCTTGATCGGCAGGATCGCAGCGATCTTTTCGTCCTTTTCGACGTTGATCAGGTTGATGATCGGTTTGCCTCGGCTGTTGCGGTTCGCCTCAGGAAGCTGGTGGACCTTAGTCCAGTAGACCTTGCCGTACGAGGTGAAGAGCAGAAGCAGAGTGTGGCTGCTCGCGACGAAAATATCCTTGACGTAGTCGTTTTCCTTCGGGTTGATCGCGTTGATGCCCTTGCCGCCGCGTTTCTGCTTGCGGTAGAGGTCAAGCGGAGTGCGTTTGATGTAGTTTTCAGTCGTGAGAGTGACCACCATGTCGTCGTCTGCGATAAGGTCTTCGATGTCGATGTCGCCGTCGTAGTTGACGATGTCTGTCTTTCTCTCGTCGCCGTATTTCTCCTTGATTTCGTTGAGCTCGTCCTTGATTACGCCGAAAAGAACATGTTCGTTGGCAAGGATCTCCTTGTACCATTCGATCTTTTTGTAGAGTTCTTCGAGTTCTGCGATGATCTTGTCTCTTTCAAGTCCGGTAAGTCTGCTCA
>JAGAAT010000001.1 GCA_017615095.1 bacterium | reverse complement strand
TCGATCCAATAAAACTCCAATTTTTCGAGCTCTTTTTTGGTTAGCGCCGGGTACTTTTTGAACTTTTCAATGGCCATTTTATTCTCCATTTAACTGCAGATTTCATCTTCAATTTCTTTATCTATTATTTTCAGGCATTCTTCGGGAATGTCGTCGTCTTCGGGATAGTCGTTGTAAAAGAGGTTGTAGTCGGATTCTCTGAAAATCACTAAGAATTTTAGATATATATCAAGATTTTCCGGTGCGATTTCGTTTCCATGCAGATCAAAGTATCTGAAGTGGTCTTTTCCGAAAGTCTCTTCAAAGAAGTCAATGACTTCCGTATCGCTCATTTTTTCAAGCTCTTCAGCCGTTTTTTTCTTGTAAAATTCGAGCTTTTCGCGCATCACGCCGACAACTTCGGCAAGATCGGTCTTTTTCCAGCAGTCAAGGAAGAACATTTTCGTCGTTACCTTGTCGCCGAAAAGTTTATTGAAAAGATCGAGTATTTTCTCATCTTCCCAGATCGCTTTTCCATCTTTATTCCACATGATATGCGGAGAGGTGGCAACGATCTTGTGGACTCTCTTTCTCCAGATCTCGCATCTTCCGTCGTCGTATTTGATCGGAGCGATCCCCTCGGTCAGGACCTCATTCCAAAGCTCGCTGTCGGGATAGGGAATGAAGGGGACTTCGTCGCATTTTTGCCAAAAATCCTCAATGACTTCCACGAAACTCTTTTTGAAGCGCTCGATATAGGCTTTTGAGCCGCGATCAAGCCCTTCGCACATCGCGTCGCAGTAGCGCGGTAAAAGATCGAGAAGAGTGTCATCGTTGCAGTATTCGCCTGCGATAATTCCGCAAAGTTCGCGCCTTGCCTCTTTGTCAGTGATCCTGTCAAAAACGAAATCACGCAGCGCAAGAGCGTATTCATTATCTTTCATCTTCATTGCTTTCTCCCTCAAATCCTTCACTTTCTTCATCATTTTCGTCTTCGTCAGAGTCATCGATATGGTAAACGATCCTGCCGTCAGCCGGCTTGAAAATGAGGTGGAACTTCTCATGATCGTTAAGAGACGCTCGAGTGAGCTCATGCCCTTCGTTATCGAAGTATCTGAAATAGTGCTCACCGAAAGTTTTCTCAAAGAAATCAATGACTTCTGCATCGCTCGTGCCATCAAGTTCCTCAGCAGTTTTTTCTTTCCAGAATTCGAGTTTTTCGCGCATTATCCTTGTCAGCTGCCCGTAATCGGCTTCATGCACACGATTGCTCAGGAACATTTCAGCGGTTTCCTTATCTCCGAAAAGCTGATCAAAAAACTCTTTGACCCTCTTATCCCAGCAGACGTGGCAATGGAAATCCTTTCTCAAAATCATATAAGATCCGTTCGAAAGTTTGCGGGATACCACCCCTTCGGGAGAGTCGTTGTTCTTTTTCCAAAGTTCGTTTTCCGGATAGGGGAAAAAGGGCAGCTCTTCACACTGGAACGGGTTGTCTTTGACAGCTTCACAAAACAACTCTTTGAAGCGTCTGATGAACTCTTCCGACTCGTTTTCTCCGAGCTCAGCAAGGAGGAAGTTGTAAGAGCGCTCAAGCAGATAGAGAACAAATTCGCATCTTGATTCGTCCAGATACCAGCATTCTCTGACGGCAAAATCGATAAGCTCGTGTCTTGCCTCTTTGTCCTTGATTTTTCCGAGAATGAAATCGCGGATGACCGCAATACACTTTTTCTCCGTCAACTTCACAACTTCCCCCTTTGCTTTGTTGTCCGTTCCTTATTTTCTGTTTTTACTTTTTATCTGCTTCAGCAGAACTTTTCATAGAGTTCCCTGATCCTTGCCTGCCACTTTTCGCGCAGCTCAGGAGGCGAAACTATCTCGCTGTCCGGAGAATATGACAGGACTCTGGCGATGATCTCTTTGTCACGTTCTCCGACAGGCAGAGTGATCTCCAGACACTTTTTCCCGTCTATCACGCACTCTTTGACCTGCTGATTTTTATGCCATTTCTGTTTTCTGACATTGTAGTATGACGGCTCGAAGACACGGATCGTCGCCATTGTCGAACGGACCGATTTGAACATTCCGAAAGAGCCGTCGATATAGTCGTCAAGCTCTTTTTTAGTAACGGGATATTCAAATTTTTCTTCCGTGATCTCGCTGGAAACAAAACGCGAAAAGAGAAAAACACGGAGCGCCGTTCTTTTGCGGCAGTAGGCGACCACATACCATTTCCCGAAATAATTTATGAGTTTCAGAGGTTCGATCAGCCTTTCGCTCGTTTTGCCGTCGGCACTCATATAGTTTATGAAAACGCAGCGTTTCAGCATGAACGAACTCAGAATGTTCCTGAAATCACGGAGATCCATGCTCTCGATATCGGAAGAATCGTAGGAGATGCGATCCATGATCTCATCGAAACCGGAGGGGATATAACTTGAAATTTTGTCGAGTATCTCCTTTGAGATTATCGGAATATACGAAAGCCCGTTCAGTTTCAGCGACTCGCTGATGCTCCCCACAAAAATATAGTAGAGCACAGCATCTTCAAGCGAATCGAAAAGCATGTCGAACGGCGTTTCGTAGACATATCCGCCGGCCCGGTAGCTGTATTTGATCGGCGCGGAAAGAAAGCTGCGCATATATTCGATGTCGCGCCTGACCGTGTCAGGATGGACTTCAAAGCGCTCGGCGACATCTTTCCGTGTCACGAAACCTTTTGTTTTGATCGTGTGGTTGATGTAAACGACCCTTTCAAGATTCGACATTTCGACCTCCTTTTCAAAAAACACTGCATTATACACCACCAGGGTGTGCATATATTGCCTACCTTGAAAAATTTTTTCATTTTTTTGTGATTTCCCCGCGAAAAGCGTTTCAGACCCGGCAGTTCCAGGGGAATTTGCACAACCCTGATTAGATTAGGATATCTTACCTGGTTATTTCAGCCCATTCGGCGTTAGCTGCCTTCAGAAGGTCGGCCGGTTTAAGGTTGATCTGACAGCCGATCTTTCCTGCGCTGACGTAGATGCTTTCCAGTGCCTGAGCCGATGAATCGATGCGGGTCGGATAGTTTTTCTTCATGCCGATCGAGGTGCATCCGCCGCGAAGGTAGCCGGTTATCCCTTGCAGATCCTTGACGTGGATCATCTCGACGCTCTTTTCTCCGACGCTTTTTGCCGCCTTTTTGAGGTCAAGTTCGGCATCTATCGGGATGACAAAGACGTAATAGCATCTCGGTGCGCCCTGGCAGACCAGGGTTTTGTAGACCAGGTTGTGCGGCAGACCGAGTTTGTCGGCTGTTTCGCCGCCGTCTGAAAATTCCTTGCACTCGTAGCTCATGGTTTCATATTGAATACCGAGGCTGTCGAGGATACGCATAGCGTTTGTTTTGACTTCTTTTGATTTTGCCATGGTTCAACTTGATGAATTGTTAAGCGTCTGCGTCGGGCTCGCCGGCGTCGTCTGTTTCGGGCTCGTCTGCGTCGTCTGCTACAGGCTCTTCGTCAGTTGTCGTGTCGTCATCGGTCGGATCGTCGTTGTCGGAATCAGGATCTTCCGGATCCGGTTCATCCCCGCTGCCGTAGATTTTGCAGACGTCGTAGCCTGCGGGAAGCTCTTCGTAAGCCAGCGGTGCGCCGAAGGGATGGTCGCTGAAGAACTGTATCATTGTTGTCAGAGCCGGTCCTGCGACTGTATGCTGTCCGCCGTGGTTGCAGAGGACGACGTCGTGACCGAAGTCATACAGATATTTTGCGGCTTTGTTAGCCATTACGTTGAAGTCGATGTTGAAGAATGACGCCATTCCCCAGGTGTCAACGCCCTCTGCACCGGAAACGAGGACCTGTGTGTAGGTGTTGTGGCCTGCCTCCATCTCGGGCCACTGGATCATCGGAGCAACGAAACCCATCGGGTCGTCAAGGGCTGCAACGCTCTCCGGGTCGGAGAAGTATGCACCGGAGAAGGTGAAAATGCTGGCAACCTTTTCTGATCTGAGCTGCGCGACGCTGTTTGCGGTGATCGCACCTGCCGAGAAGCCGGAAAGGTGGATGTGCTCTTCGTCAACAGCCCATTTTTTGCCGATGCAGGCGAGGACTTCGTCGAACATGTCGGCTTCAGCGCTTCCGTCCGTGATGTTGAGCATATCCCAGTCGAGTCCCTGCATCGTCTGAAGTCCGAAACGGGTGGTGTCGGCTTCGGGAACGACGAGGATGAAGGGCATTGTCTCGTTGTCAACAAGCCCGTAAAGGAACGAGTCGAAGTTCTCTGCCGTGTCGCCGTAGCCGTGCCAAGCGAAAACTACCGGCAGCTTTTCCTGGGATTCTGCATCCTCAGGCAGGTGAAGGATGAAGTCTCTGGGATAGTCGCCTACCATCAGGTTTTTGTTCATTCCGTCAGTCAGATCCGCACAGTCAAGCGGCTCGACCGGTGTCGGTTCTTCATCCGGTTCGGTGTCCGGTGTCGCCGGTTCCTCATCGTTTTCTACAGCGTCGGAATCGGTCGGCTCCTCGTCTGTGACCTGATCTTCATCGTTTGCCGGATCATCCTTCGGCTCGTTTTTGCTGTTGCCGCAGGAAACCGCGAAAAAAAGTGATGCAACAAGAATTGCAAAGAATAATTTTTTCATAATTCCTCCATCTTAAAAAAGAAATAAAACCGCAAGATTTTAAAAAAGTACGAATTTTGGTCAAGAAAGCAGGGGCGGTTTTCTGTAAAAAACGGATAACAGGCGGTCCTTTTTTACCTTGATGTGCTGATAAAATATCGCTAAAGCAGTTTTATAAATATATTTTGCTTAAATATGAAAATATTTATTTACAGTTAGATAAATTTTGACATTTGGGTCGTATGATTTATATTTGTTCTGCTGCCGTGCAGTTTGATAATCTTTTTTTATGGAGGCTTATGTGAAAAATTTTAAAATCTGTTTTGCGGGTCTGGCGCTGGCTTTTCTTCTGTTCTCATGCGGGATCGACAGACCTGATACCGGTAACGGACGTGCCGTTGCGGATCAAGATCATTCGCCGGACTCTGATGTTTCGGAGCCTGGACAGTCTGACAATGGCGGGGATGCGGACGAGGGCGGCACTCTTCCTGATGATGCCGGAAAAGATGATCCTGATGATCCGGTCGATGCGGATCCTGCCGCGGATCAGGAGGGATCTCAGGATAATGATCTTTCCGAAAGTGAAGATCTTGACGAAATCCCCGATCCCGACTTTACTGAGAGTGAAGATCTTGATGATGTCCCTGATCCCGACTTTTCTGAAAGTGAGGATAATGATTTTTCTGCTGCTGATGACGACTTTGACGAGGCGGCGGACAATGACCTCTCGGATGATTCCGATCTTTCCTATGCTCCTGATGCGGATGAGCCATCAGTTAATCTGGATGGACCTCAGTTTGTCAACGGCGACATGCGGAGCTGGATCGACGGTTCCGCTGCCGGCTGGAAAAAAAGCGAGGGGGCTTTGACTACGCTCCTGCTTGAGAAGGAGAGCCTGACCGGCGGGGATTTCGCGCTCAGGGTGACTCAGCCGCAGAACAGCAAAAACAAACCGGGTTTTGAATCTGAAGGGTTTGAAACCGGTGCGGAGAGTCCGCTGCCGCAGCGGATCGAATTCCGGGCGAAGACGGGATGCCTGTCGAAGTTCGCGGCGGAGCTTGTCTGCGGAGAGAACAGTTTGAAGTACAAGTATGTAGATGAAACAAAAACATTCGTAAAATCAGCCAATTATTCCTACAATCAAATCGAGTTTGCCGCCTGGACGACTGTTTCGGTCGAATTCGGAGAGGAGATGACGGCTGATTTTTGGCGCGAGCGGATGTGCAGACTCGCCTTCAGGACGGGTTCAGGTGCGGATTTTGACGTAAGTTTCGATGATTTCAGGATAATTTACTGATTAGTCAGGAGATCGTTCCGATCCCGAACTGCTCAGGACGGTGGAAATCCGGCTTGTCGGATCGTATCGGGTTCCACATGCCGTAGTGCGAAAGTCCGGTTTTCGGATTCAGTCCTGTTTTGTAAAAGTTGAGCGTGAACTCGAAGCCTTCACTTATCCGGCGCATGTCAAAGTCAGGGTAGAGCCTTTGGATCCCGCTGAGCGGAAGTGTCAGTTCAAGCTGCCACGAACCGCCTGACCTCCGCGCGGTGACGGTCGTGATCCCTTCGAGCCTTCTGCGGTCATGGCGGGAGGACCCGAACTCTTCGAGCTTGTTTCCGCGGGAGTTCATCTCGACATTCAGGTAGCTCTTTCTGTCGAAACTGATAAAGAGCTCCATCACGGAATCGAGCCAGATCCTGTCGCCGTTTTCATTGCAGTCTGCCCACGGATCCTGCTGGAAACAGACCATCCGGCAGATGAAATTCTTTTCCCTAACCAGGACGAGCTGAGCCTGAGCTTCGAATTTTTCCGCACTCTGCCAGCCGTAGCTGTCGATTTTTGCAACCGGAACGATCTCCCAATCGACGGATTTTTCACTGTCAAAACTCTTTACGGAGTATCTTTTTTTCATCTGCGCCTCCCGATTTTTGCCTTCAATTAACCATTACGGCGAAAAAAATCGACTAAAAATTGTAAAAAACCGGAGAAAAAAGAGAATTTTGCGTTTTATGTTTATAGGAGGATAGATGTTTAAACGGCTCAATTCTGTTTTTGCGGTTTGTCTGGCTATTTCGCTTTTTGTTTTTGTCTCCTGCGGCGACGGCGGCAAGAGCTCTGAAAATGAGACTCCGGCCGGTCAGGACGGTGACAGGGCTTTTGACGATTCCGATCAGGCGCATCAGGAGGACGGCGGTGGATCTCAGGATCCTTCAGGCGATGAACCCGGAAGCGGCGGAGATCACTCCGACGGCGGAAGTGCCCAGGCAGGATCGGACGGTGACGCAGAAGTTCAGCCTGACGAGGGTCCGGTCTCTGACGATGACAATCCCGGCGGAGACGAGACTGGCTCAAAGAGGTGCCGCACAAGCTGCAAGAGCGCTGCGGACTGCGTAGTAAGCGGGGCAAACGCGTTTACTGACGAGGACAACTACGAATGCAGGAACGGCGACTGCATCTACAAGGGCTGCCTTAACGACGCCGAGTGTGATGCGGTTTACGGCGCTATTCCGAACAAAACGTACAAGTGCAATCCGGAGGGTTCCTACGGTGTCGCCGAGTGTGAACCGACCTGTTCGACCGCAAGTGACTGCAGCGCATACAGAGATGCTTACGGAGATACCACCGAATATCCGTACGACAACGACAACTACGAGTGCAGGAACGGGCTGTGCGTCTACACGGGGTGCAACAGCGATGCGGAGTGCGATAAAATTTCTTCGGAATATGCGCAGATGAAGTGCATCCAGCCTGATTATTATCAGAACGGGATCCGTATCTGTTCGACCTACTGCTCGGATGATTCCGACTGCGGAGAGACAGACCGCTACGAGTGCGTAAACTATCAGTGCGTTGCGAAGGAGTGCCCTGATACAGAGTGGTGCAGGGTGAATTTCGGGGAAAACTTTACATGCAGGTGATTGATTTGTGACTTTTTAGGAGGATATTATGTCGATAAGCAAGGTCGGAGACGCGGCGAAGCAGAAGCTTTTTCTGGTTCATTTCAAAGACGGCTACATCAAGGCGGTGATAGCGGTGACGACAGAGCAGATCAAGGCTGATCTTGAGGCCGCGAACGAGCCCGGACGCGGGGTCGGGGATATTGAAAAGATCGTTCTCGAGCAGAACTATTACCCGCAGAATGAAGATTATTTTGATGTTTAGAGAGGATAAATCCATGAAGAGGAAACTTTTTGCAATCTGTTTTGCGTTTTTGCTCGTATTTTCAGTCTCTTGCGGAGGCGGCGGTGACGGATACGGCGATTATGGCGATTCGGGAGACTCCGGCGATTCAGGAGAAAAGCCCGACAAGGACAACGATACGGCGCCGGATACCGGTGATTCCGGTACAGTGAGTGATCAGGATGTGCCGGATACAGCTCAGGAGCAGGATGCCGAAACTCCTGATGAGGACGGACCCGAGATCCCGGATGAAGGTCCGGTCGAAGAGACCGGAAGCTGCTTTGACATCCTTGCCTGCATCAACAACTGTCCTGCCGGTGACTCCGGCTGTGTAAGCAGCTGCTACAACATCGGAAACGATGAGGGACAGGCTGATTACCGCGCCTGGAGAAACTGCTACAACGCGGCGTGCGAGGGTTTCGAGAGCTGGAATCTGGAGTGTTCCACCGAAAACTGCCCCGACGAAACGGCGAAATGCGACCTCGAGGCGGCGATGAACAGCAAAGTCGAGTATCCGGCACCCTACGGGACGCTCAAGATCGCGGCAGAATACGACGCGATGATCTACGATGAGCCGAACGATCAGGGCGACGAGGCTTTCGTACTCATGGAGAGTTACGCAAAGGGAAAGCTCTCGACGATGGATATCGGCAAGGGCACGACTATTTCATTCGTCCACAACTATGTCGGTTCGGACGGCGAGTGGATAGAGGTCTTCCAGGCGCCCTTCAACTATTCTACGATGACGAGCGGGACTCCCGCAGTGATGCTCCGTTTCAGAAAAACCAAGATCGCGGTCGGCGAGACGGCACTCAAGGTCGGTTTCGACGGTGATGCGCTTCTGATCGTCGTGGATATCGACAAAAGCGGCAATATAAAGTGCTACCATGCATTCGGTGCCGGCAGCGTCAAAATCGAGGAGCTCAACATAGTTTGGAACACGCCGGGAGGAAGGCTGAAGATCAGCAGCGGCGATATCGAGCTTTTCAGCCCGAGGAATGTTCCCGAGCTCGGTGGAGATGCCCGCGCGGTTTTGGGAGTAGAGGCTTGTCAGCTTATCAAATAAGAGGTTAACATGAAAAAATTTCTTGCGATTTCATGCTGTTTTATTGCTTTTTTGATCTCGTGCGGAACTGCTGAAAAGGCTAAACAGAACGAAGAGGCTCCTGAGGTCAGCGAAGAGCCGGTCGAGGAGAAGGAGAATCCCGACGGAATAACCGATATCGGTATCCACAACATCAAAAACGGCGATCAGTACATCGGCGGCTTCAAAGATCACAAAAAGTACGGTCAGGGCGAGTACCGCTATGCCAACGGAGACCACTACAAAGGCAACTTCGAGAACGGTCTCTACAACGGTCAGGGCGAGCTTAAGCTCAAGAACGGAACGGTCTATTCAGGAGAGTTCAAAGACGGCAAGCGCGACGGCTACGGCACGCTCACTCTCCCGAGCGGCGATCTCTACGACGGCGAATTCGCGGACGACCAGATCGAGGGTGAGGGGACTTACAGGTTCAAGGACGAACGCGAGTACCGCGGTCACTTTGAAAAGGGCGAACGCCACGGTCAGGGGACGATGACCTTCCCGAGCGGCGCGGTCTACACCGGCGAGTTCAGGCACGACAAGCGCAGCGGCAGGGGGACGATGACCTTCCGCAACGGAGTCGTCTACGAGGGCGATTTCGTCGAGGGCAAACGTGACGGTCTGGGCAAGCTCACGATGGCGAACGGGGACGTTTACGAAGGTGAGTTCAGCCGCGATGCGATGCACGGCAAGGGCGTCTACAAATTCAAAAACGGCGATGTCTACACCGGAAAAATGGATCAGAACAAAATTTCCGGCAAAGGAAAAAAAGAGACGCAGAAACTGACCTACACCGGCGGCTTCCTTGACGGTGTTTACCACGGTATCGGCAAAATCGAGTACAAAAACGGCAAAGTCGAGTACGGGATCTGGGAAAAAGGCAGAAAGGTGAAGGATCTTCCTCCGTCAACTGCGGACGAACTCGAAGACGAAGAGCCTGCTTCCGGCAGCGGAGATGAGCCGTCCGGCGAGGATGAAATCGAGGAATGGGACGAATAAACACCTTTTTTTACGACTCTATTACAATATAAGTTGCTTTTTGCGCTTCCCTCCTTAAAATCCCGCACGTATTTTTTTTTGGACTATTTTTTGTTTAAACAAGGGGTTGATTTATGTTTCAGGACATCAGGAAAAAAGGTAGCTCGGTACTTGTTACGCTTATGTTCGCAGCTATCATCATTACCTTCGTTATCTCTTTCGGACCCGGTGACGATCTTGGATGCAGTTCGCGTCAAAGCAGCGCCGGAACTATAAACGGAGAGGTCATTACGACTTCGGAATTCCGTTTCGCCTATTCGAATCTCTACGATTACCATCAGAGGATGATCAGAGATTTCAACAACGACATGGCAAGACAGTACAACCTTTCACAGAGGGCTATGGACGGTCTTATCGGTGAGATCCTCGTCGCTCAGAAGGCTGAAGAGCTCGGCTACAGAGTTTCTGACGAGGAGGTCAGCCAGGAGATCATGGGCAATCCGTACTTCCAGAAGAACGGCGCCTTCGACAGAGAATCCTACATGAACGCGGTCAAGTTCACATTCAACACGAATGTCGCGGCTTACGAGCACCGTGTCCGTATGCAGCTTTTGAGCAGAAAGCTGAGAAACTTCATTCTCGACAACATCACTGTTTCGGATACAGAGGCTAAGGACGAGTTCATCGCTGTCGGCGAAAAGATCGACGGTTTCGTCTATGTCTTCTCCGACACGAATCTCAAAACCGACGCAAGGACGGCTCTTTTCAGCGGGATCACCGACGAAGAGGCTCTGAATTACATCAAGGAGAACGAGGCAAAGGCAAAGCTTGCGTTCGATGACAATGTTTCAAAGTATGCGAAAGAGGGCAACGAGTCCGGAACGACGACCTTCGAGGATGTAAAAATCGACGTTGCGAAGGATCTGCTTGTAAAGCCGAAGCTCGACGAAAAGATTAAGGCTGATTCCGCGAAGCTCCTTGCAGCACTCAAGGAGAAGAACGAGATGACGGCAGAGGAGATTTCGGCGCTTCTTCCCGACTGGGATATCGCGAAGAGGGAGATCACCGGCGTTACCAGACGTTCGACCTTCGTTGCAGGTGTCGGCTTCAGCCCGAAGTTCGTTGAAAAGCTCTATTCGGATCCTAAGACCGGTCTTCTCGGCGATGTCTTCGTGACTGAAGAGGATCGTTACGTCATCGCTTCGATCACCGCACACACCGAGGCTGACCTTGCCGAATTCGACAAGTCGAAGACTCAAATCAAAGAGGTCCTTGCAGCGCAGAAGAAGGCTCAGATTTATGAAACCTACGTCGAAAATCTCAGAAAGGACGCGGATATCCAGCTTAACGCGGAATTTTTGAAGATCTTCAACTCGACCGGCGCAGAAGGCTAATTTATTTCAAGGGAGAAAGTCATGCTTAATATCGCACTTTTCGGTGTTCCGGGTGCCGGCAAAGGTACGCAGGCGAAGCTTCTCGCAGAGCGTTATCACCTTTCGCACATTTCAACAGGCGAGCTCATCAGAAACGAAATCAAAAACGGCACTGAGCTCGGCAAAAAGGCAAAAGCCATCATCGACCGCGGCGAACTTCTTGACGACGCGATCATCTCCGACATGTTCAAAAGCGAGCTCAAAAAGCTTATGAACACTCCCGGTCTTCTTTTCGACGGCTATCCGCGCACGCTGAAGCAGGCTGAGATCTTCGATGCCATGCTGAAAGAGCTCGGTCTCAAGCTCGACTGTATGCTTGAGCTTTCGCTCTCCGAAGAGGAGTCTACCGCCAGGATACTGAAACGTGCCGAGATCGAAGGGCGTTCCGACGACAACCTTCAGACCGTCAAGGCGCGTTTTGATGAGTACCGCAGCAAAACCGCTCCGATAGCCGACCACTACAAGGCTGCCGGGCTCTACAAATGCCTGGACGGCACAGGCACGATAGACGACGTTCAGAAAAGGATCGTTGCTGTTCTTGAAAATATCAAGTAATTTCAGATATTTGAATATTCTTTAAACTTGTTTATCAGATTGTTCGTGGATTGATCGTGGGATGAGACTCTCTCTTTTGTCTTGAGTTCCGGAACGATCTTTGTCGCGAGCTGCTTGCCGAGTTCCACTCCCCACTGGTCGAAGCTGAAGAGGTTCCAGATCACGCCCTGGACAAAGATCTTGTGCTCGTACATCGCGATCAGCATCCCGAGTGTTTCAGGATCCAGCTTTTTGACAAGTATCGAGGTCGTCGGGCGGTTCCCCGTAAAGATCTTGAAGGGGAGCAGAATCGCGATTTCAGCCCTGCTTTTGCCCTTCGCCTCAAGTTCCGCAGTGACCTCGTCCGCTGTTTTTCCGTTCATCATCGCCTCTGTCTGAGCGAAAAAGTTGGATAGCAGGTTGACGTGGTGCTCTCCGATCGGGTTCAGCGATACCGCCGGAGCGATGAAATCGGCCGAGATCCGTTTCGTCCCCTGGTGGATCAGCTGATAGAATGCGTGTTGACCGTTCGTTCCGGGCTCTCCCCAGATGATCTGACCGGTCTGGTAGGCTGTCGGGTCTCCGGCACGGTCGGTGCTTTTGCCGTTAGACACCAAATCCGCCTGCTGAAGGTATGCCGGAAGGCGGTGGAGGTACTGGTCGTAAGGCAGTATCGCGTGGGTCTCGAAGCCCATGAAGTTGTTATACCAGATGCCGAGAAGGGCGAGGATCACCGGTATGTTCTGTTCGAACGGAGCCTCCCTGAAGTGCCTGTCCATGAGGCTTGCACCGTGCAGGAGCCTTTCAAAGTTGTCGTATCCGACCGATATCGCGATGCTGAGTCCTATCGCACTCCAGAGCGAATATCTGCCGCCGACCCAGTCCCAGAATTCGAACATGTTTTCCGGTGCGATCCCGAATTCCGTGACGGCTTTCGCGTTGGTAGAAAGGGCGACAAAGTGCTTTGCGACGCTCTCTTCCGTGCCGCCGTTCGCCAGGAACCAGTCGCGGGCGGTTTTTGCGTTGGTCATCGTTTCGACTGTCGTGAAGGTCTTGGATGCAATCAGGAAAAGAGTCGTCTCTGCGTTCAGTTTTTTCAATGTTTCGGCAATGTGCGTCCCGTCGACATTCGATACGAAATGTGAGGTGAGCCCCGGTTTTTGATAGTGTTTCAGCGCCTCTGTCACCATCTGAGGTCCTAAATCGCTCCCGCCGATCCCGATGTTCACGATATCAGTTACCGGCTTGCCGGAAAAGCCCAGCCACTCTCCGCCGGCGATTTTGTCTGCGAGTGCCTTCATGCGGGCTTTAACGCTCTTTATCTGCGGCATGATGTCCGCTCCGTCAACAAAAACCGGCTCGTCAGAGGTGCGTCTCAGAGCGGTGTGGAGAACGGCGCGGTTTTCCGTTTCGTTGATCTTTTCACCGGAAAACATAGATGAGACTGCGTTTTTAAGACCCGACTCGTCGGCGAGCTCGAGCAGGGCGCCGAGGACCGGCCGGTCTATCAGATTTTTCGAGAAATCGACATACATCCCGTTAAATTCGACAGAAAAGTCGTCTGCACGCCTGGGATCTGCGGCAAAAAGGCTCTTCAGATCGAAATCGTGCGGCATTTTTTCGAGTTTTTTCCACGCCTTCAGGCTTGTCGGATTTTGCTTTGCTAACATGAAACCTCCTAAAAAATCAAACTATTGCTCCGAAAGGCTAGGCAAAAAGTTGCCGGTGGCAAGTTAAAAATCTCTTTGTTTGTGAAAAAAAAATCGTACAATTACCCACTTTCTATGGAGGCAAAATGGACGCGACGGAACTGCAAAAAATACTGATCGGCATAAAAAACAATATCGCAACGCTTGTGAAGGGGCACGACGCGCTTTTAACGAAGACGATCGCGGCCTTTTTTTCGGGCGGTCACCTTCTGCTCGAGGATGTCCCGGGGACCGGCAAGACCACGCTGGCAAAGGCGTTGGCTAAATCGGTAGGGTCGAGCTTCAACCGGATCCAGTTCACGCCGGATCTGATGCCGGCGGACATCACCGGAATGTCGGTCTACAACTCCCGGAGCGGAGAGTTCGAGTTCAAAAAGGGTCCGATCTTCGCGAACATCATCCTTGCCGACGAGATAAACCGCGCCTCTCCGAGGACTCAGTCTGCGATGCTCGAGGCGATGGGCGAGTCTCAGGTCAGTACCGATACCGGTCAGTTTGCGCTTCCCAGGCCTTTTTTTGTCATCGCTACACAGAACAACGTCGAGTCGAGAGGCACCTACTCCCTGCCCGAATCTCAGATGGACCGTTTCTCGATGAAGCTTGCGATGGGGTATGTTTCGGCAGACGCAGAGGTCGAGATCCTGCAAAACAACGGCTTTGTGAAGGGACTTGAAACCCTGAAACCCGTTGTGACGCTTGAAAAGATCGTGGAGGCGATGGAGCAGATAGAGCGGATCTCCGTCAGCGAAGAGCTCCAGCACTTTATCGTTCAGATCGTCGGTGCGACCAGAAAAACAGACGGGATCAAAGTCGGAGCAAGCCCCAGAGCCTCACTTAGCCTTATGAAAATCGCTCAGGTGAACGCGGCATTCGACGGCAGGGATTTTGTAATTCCGGACGACATCCTGCGCAGCGCGGTCGATGTCCTTGCGCACCGCCTGATCCTCGACAATGTTTCGTTTTCCAACTCTGTTTCACGTGAAACCCTTGTTTTGACGATACTTGAGGGTATAAAGGTCCCGGTTTAGGGGAGGACTAAACCAGTTTCTGTAAAGTATCTTTGAAAATAATGGATAGGGATTAAAGTCGAGGTTGCCTGGAAAAAAATGGCGAACTGAAAACTTTTACCAAAACCTGAAAAAGTTTTCAGTAGATGGTTGTTTTCTCATTGTGCAATTTAACAACAATCATGTCGTCAATGATTTTGGCAAACCCAGCCTTTGGATATTCGGGCATTTCAATAAAATCCGCACTGCTTTTCAACTCGTTTTTCTGTTCATCTCTGCAAGCAGAAAATTCTCTGCCGAAGTAGTGTTTAGAGAATCTAAAAAAATGAAGAGGGGTCTTTAAGAAATTTATAGTATCTGTTCCGGTAATTTTCGGAAACGAATCGATTTGCGAGCGTTTGGCAGGAAAATAGCCAATCAAAGCAATACAGTATTTGTTGTCATTGTTTAGTTTATCTATTTCCAAAATTACCTGGGTCGTTTCAAAAGATGTTTTTTTGTAAGAAATTTCCATTTGTTTATAGGCGATATTGTCGTTTATAAAGTGATAAAAACATAGGATAATGAGCATTGTTACTGCCAATTTGTTGATCCATTGCTTTGTGTCATAATTCTTGTGATTTAAGAGTATAGGAATAATCAGATATATGAAGAAGATTCCGAGTTCCATGACACTGTGATAGTTTACACCGGCAGATACGAAGAACATCGAATAAGTCAGGGGAACGGCTAACGCGAATAGCAGGAAAAGAATGATTTTTTTTGCGAATCCAAAGTTTTTGTTTCTTAACACGCAGACGTAGAACAAATAAATTGTTAGCAGAGAAAAAATGATGTTGATCAAAAGATAAGGGGTCTTCAGTGCCAAAACAAAATTTAATGCCAGGTATTCGAAAATGAAAAAATTGATTCTTGTCAAAAACAGACTTTCGGGAAAAAGAAAAGATAAGCAGTGTGTTGCCGGAATGAGGAATAAAAATATTAATAACGAAAAGATCCTTAATTCTTTTTTGTGCTTTTTATTGAGTATAAAATGAATAATTCCGCAGCAAATCAAGATGATGCAGGCAATATTGATGGTGCTTTTGATCTGAACCCCGTAAAAGAGATCGTTAAAAGATAAGCAAGCTCTTTTTATCGCACGGAGATATTCAACAAAAGACATTTGTCCGCTTTGAGAAATGCCTTGATAGTCCGTCAAATTGGTTTTTAATATGAACAAAACTATTTTGGTGATGATTGCGTAAATTACCATGCTCAGTAATGCTGAGAGCGCAAAAGCCCGAATTTGTTTTTTATAGTCTTGGATTTTTTTGCATGAGTCAAGCAGCTGATTTGCCAGAAAATACAGGAAAATGATGAATGCAACGGTGTAATATATCTGATAGATTCCAAGACTCAGAGTGAGCAGAAGTATGCTTAAAACAATGATCTTTTTATTTGGTTCTGGTCTGGTGCAAAGGTATGCTGCCAAAACCGCCATAAATAAAGCAAGCATATAAGATGGTGCCCAGGGCATGTAGCAAAAAGTAGCCACCATGCTTGGAAATGCTGCAAAAAGAAATGTACATATATAAATAAATGCTGGCTTCTTTATTTCAAAAACTTCTAGAATCAGCATTATACTCAAAGCAATAAAAATTGAGGAAATAATACCTTCCACCCACTGCAGATCATAAGGTGAGTGCAGGAGTTTCAACGAAATTCCGGAAAACCATCTGCCCAACCTGTTCATTCCGCGGTATCCTACTATGTTAAATCCATAGACGCTGTCCCAATTCGGATAATAGTTTGTGAATTTAAGTAAATGTATAAATAGAACGATGCCAACGGATATCAAGAACTGCTTTCTTTTTTCTTTTGTTATTTGAAATAAATCCATCCTTGCGTCCTCAACTTAACAATAACGCATTAACCCTTCTACAAGTTGCGGCTGATGTCAAGGTAAAATTAATGTGTTTTGTTGCAAATATCTGTGCTTGGGGTAATAAATTCGCCGGAATGTTTGGGCGAGGTGAATAGTGGGTAAAACTGCAAAAATTCTTTTGGCTTTTGAAGTTTTCACTTTAATTTTGTTGGTAATATTAAGTTTTTTTGCCTATCCACAGGGAGATGATTTTACTTTTGCAAATTCGTTTAACAAATCCGGATGGCTAGCTTCACAGATAAATTGGTGCAAAACTTGGTTCGGCAGATTTTCTTCAACAATGTTGCTTGTTTCCGCAAGTTATGTTGATTTGAAGATTTTAAGCAAGATC